>CAYWOW010000005.1:0-1436 GCA_964459005.1 uncultured Acetobacteraceae bacterium | reverse complement strand
CGCCGGCGCGAGATCGGCTGGGCGCTGTACGGCCTGCTCGGCATCGGCCGCGGCGAGCACGACAAGGCGCGGGCGCACGTGGTGAGCAACCTGCATTTCTTTGGCGCGCCGGTCGGCCTGGTGTGCCTGATCGACCGGGAGCTGAAGATCGGCTCGTGGCTGGACTACGGCATGTTCCTGCAGAACATCGCCACCGCCGCCCGGGCCGCTGGCCTGGACACCTGCGCGATGGCGGTCTTCGCCGAATTTCCCAACACCATCCGCGCCCTGCTCGACCTGCCCGACAGCGACATGATCGTCTGCGGCATGGCGATCGGCCGCGAGGACCGCGACGCGCCGGCCAATGCGTTGCGCACGACGCGCGTGCCGGCGGCCGGGTTCACCCGTTTCCGCGGTTTCTGAAGCCGTCGAGCCGGTTTACAGCGGGATGATCGCTACCGTACTGAGCGCGGCGGCGCGTCGTCGTTGAGGGCGGTCTGGCCAGGGATTTCGGCGACTTCATCGTAGTCGCGCACGTCGCGGGCGGGTGCGCCCACATGGTGCTGGGTATTGGCCACGACGGTGCCGCTGTCCGGCCGGTCGTAGATGAAGCCGTAGGTGCCGTAGGTGCTGCCGAAGTCTTCGCCGTGGCCGAGGGCGACGCGCACGGCGGTCCAGTCGTTGCGTTCCGACACGTCGATCACCGCGACGCCGCGCGAGATGTTGCTCTTGCCGGACCAGGCCCAATTGGCGTGGTCGATCTCGATCTCGCGGCTGCTGACGACCTGGCGCACCACGGCCACGTGGCCCAGGCGCATGTTGCCGTTGGCGCGGAAATTCAGCACCGCGCCCACTTCCGGCGCGCTGCCGCGCTCATAGACGCCGGCGGCGCCATCCCACCAGTTCACCGCGTTGCCCTTGAGTTCGATGCCGGAGGCGGCGCGGGCGAACGGCACGCATTGCAGCCCGCCGCCGCGGCGCGAGGCATAAACCCGGGCCTTGGAATTCTTGGTCAGCTTGGAGCCGGCGCCGAGCTTGCCGGTCGGGGTGTTGTCGGCGACCCGCCGGATGAACACCGCGTGGTGAATGTTCTTGGTCGGCGTGTTGTCGGCGGCCTGCCGCAGGGCGACGTGGCTGGCCGGGGACTTGGCGGGAACGGTGGCATGCGTGCCTTGCGACTTCGGCAAGGTGCGGGCGGCGTGGGAAGGACTGGCGAAAGCGGTGAACGACAGGGCGAGTACGGATCCCAGTAGCCACGCCTGGATAGTGTTGCCTGGCCTACGGGTGTGCGCGTCGGGCGTTTGCCGCATGCCCTGTCCTCCTGAACGTTTCCGTGCGAGGACACTGGTAACGTCGTGTTACTGATTTTGACAAGCCATCAAAGCGATTCGCCAATGTCTGGCATGCGAGTTTGCAGGAACGGCCCTGTGGACAAACTGTAATTTCAGGAACGCAGT
>CAYWOW010000004.1:0-63724 GCA_964459005.1 uncultured Acetobacteraceae bacterium | reverse complement strand
GATCAGCTTGGTCGTGATGGTGATCTTCCTGTTCCTGCGCAACGTCTGGGCCACCATCATTCCGAGCGTAACGGTACCGATCGCGCTGCTTGGCACCTTTGCCGTCATGTACGTGATGGACTACAGCCTTGACAACCTGTCGTTGATGGCGTTGACCATCGCGGTGGGGTTCGTGGTCGACGACGCCATTGTGATGCTGGAGAACATCTTCCGGCATATAGAAGACGGCATGAAGCCAATGGATGCCGCCATCAAGGGAGCGGGCGAGATTGGCTTCACGATCGTCTCGATCAGTGCGTCGCTGATTGCCGTTTTCATCCCGCTGTTGCTGATGAGCGGCATCGTCGGCCGTCTGTTCCGCGAGTTCGCAGTGACCGTCACCATCGCCGTGGTTGTGTCGGCGATTGTCACGCTGACGCTGACGCCGATGATGTGCTCGCGGTTCCTGCATCACCATCACGGCAAGCATGGGGTATTCTATCGCATCATCGAGCGTGGCTTCGAGCTACTGATCGGTGGGTACCGGCGTACCCTCGACATCGTGTTGAAACATCAGTTTATCACCCTGCTGATATTTCTCGCCACGGTATCGCTCACCGTCTATCTGTATATTATCATTCCAAAAGGCTTCTTCCCAGAGCAGGACAACGGCATCCTGATGGGTATCTCCGAGGGCGCGCAGGACGTTTCGTTCAAAGAGATGACCCGTCTGAATCTGAAGCTTGGCGAGGTACTGCTGAACGACCCCGACGTCGCGGCCTACTCCAGCAGCATCGGCGCGGGCTCTGGCGGGCAGACCGAAAATAACGCTCGATACTTTATCTCGCTGAAGCCGTTTGAGCAGCGGCATTCGACCGCCCAGCAAGTCATCGCCCGGCTGCGCCCGAAACTCGCCAAGGTCGAGGGCGCGACGCTCGTCCTGCAGGCCGGTCAGGACGTCCGTGTGGGCGGCCGTATCGCCAAGGCACTGTACCAACTCACTCTGCAGGATGCCAATGCTTCTGAGCTGTACGCCTGGGCACCAAAAGTATTTGAGAAACTACGTGCTCTGCCTGAGTTGCGTGACGTGGCAACCGACGAGGAGAACGGCGGCACCACGGCGGTGCTCACGATCGATCGCGATGCTGCCGCGCGTTATGGTATCCTGCCACAGGCGATCGACGACACGCTCTACGACGCGATCGGTCAGCGACAGGTGACTCAGTACTTCACCCAAGTGAACACCTACTATCTCATCATGGAGGTTCTGCCGGACCAACGGCAAGACCTGTCGGTGTTGGACAAGCTGTTCATCAAGTCCAATTCCGGGCAAGCTGTGCGACTCTCCAGCTTCGTCAAGGTCGACACGACCAAGACGGCACCGCTGTCGATCAGCCACCAGAGCCAGTTCCCGGCGGTAACGATTTCGTACAATCTTGCCCAAGGAGTAGCGCTCGGACAATCGGTGGATGCCATTAATGCAGCAATGCACGACCTGCAGACGCCGATCACACTCAACAGCACGTTCCAGGGTACTGCTCAGGCATTTCGGTCTTCGCTGGCCAGCGAGCCCTACCTGATCGCGGCTGCGCTAATCGCCGTGTACATCATTCTTGGCATCCTGTACGAAAGCTACATTCTACCCCTGACTATCCTTTCCACTCTACCATCGGCGGGCGTAGGAGCACTGCTTATTCTGATGGCAGCGGGGTTCGAGTTGTCGGTGATCGCACTGATCGGCATCATTCTGCTGATTGGTATAGTCAAGAAGAACGGTATCATGATGGTAGACTTCGCCATCAACGCTGAGCGACGCGATGGAGAGACGCCGTTCAACGCCATCCGTCAGGCCTGCCTGCTGCGCTTCCGGCCGATTCTCATGACTACCATGGCGGCCCTGCTTTCGGGCCTGCCGTTGATGTTGGGCACCGGGGCGGGATCGGAATTACGTCGACCGCTCGGCTTCGCTATGGTGGGCGGACTGGCGCTGAGCCAGGTACTGACTCTATACACCACACCAGTCATCTTTCTGTATCTAGATCGCTTGCAGCGTCGCCTCGCTCCGAAGCGTGGCAGCCGGGTGCCGTCGCTCGCCGAGAAAATGGGGGCAACGGCCGACTGATTCTCCTGCTTTTTCGCGGGCAGACTGCGGCCCTGACTGCATTGGGTGCCTATTTTATTGCTTATTGTAACTGTTACGCCCCGCATGCAATATCATGTTACGGTGCAGCGAGTCTATATCCGTGCAGCGACGGCCATGGATAGCTTGTGTCGTTATGGATGCTGACCTGCCCCCTTCCTGTAGCCATCCGGTGAGCACCGCGGAACGAGCGTCAGGATTTTAAGGGTGCCACGCGGCGGTATTCTTCCAGGAGGAGCCGAACCTCCTCGACGCCGTCGTCGGTGAAGGCGTAAGCGCCCGGTCTCCGACGTGTAGCGGTGCGGCGGAGACGCGGCGATGCTGCTGGTCTCTGGAGGCTCCTTCTGTAGCTCCAGAAGGAGGCGGGTTTGTCGGACGTGGATATCCTTGGACGGGTCGAGCGGCGGCGTGTTTGGTCGGCGCAGGAGAAGGCGGCGCTGCTGGGTGAAGGCCAGTGTTCCATCGTCATCGTCGAGGCCATATACCCAGATCACGGCCTTGCTCGACCGCCTGACCCACCACTGCGACATCGTCGAGACCGGCAACGAGAGCTGGCGCTTCGAGAACCGCGCCTGACCCCTCTCCGCCGGTCGCTGCGCCCGGGTCGCCCGCCCCTCTGCCTACGGCTCCGAGGCTGCCGACCCGGGCACTCCAACACGCCCAGCAGGGGGTCAAAGCAGCAGCTTGATTCTGTCCACCCCCAGGGGCGCACTCCAATCCGGGGTCCCGTTCCCAAGCCGATTGACACCTTAAGACGCTAAAGGGGCTCACCCCCTACGAGTTCATCTGTCCGGCCTGGACGACCGAACCAGAACGATTCATTCTCAATCCGCTCCTTGAAATGCCGGGACCATACATCTAGACGTGCGGTCCTCCGCTGCCCCGCTACAGAGCGAGCTGCCAGATCTCGTTAGTCAGTTCCTGCCCGAACCCCCGGAACGGCCTCGTCTCGACAATCCGGTACCCCGCCCGCGCATAGAGCCGCCGTGCGCCCTCAAGCACCGAATGCGTCCACAGCGTGATACGCCGATAGCCTGCCCGGCGCGCGAAGCTAGTGCACTCGTCCACCAGCCGCGCGCCGATGCCCAGGCCGCGCGCCGACGGCTCGACGATCAGCAAGCGCAGCTTCGCCGTTTCGTCGTCCACTCGCACCAGGAATACCGAACCCACCGGCACACCATCGCGCTCGGCGATCCAAGCACCCTCGCGCGCCGGATTGAAGTTTTCCATCGCTTCGGTGACGATCCGGGCCACCAGCACCTCGAACTCCTGGCTCCAGCCGTATTCCTGCGCATACAGCGCGCCGTGGCGGGCCACCACCCAACCCAGATCGCCCGGCCGGAACCCGCGGAGCAGCCAGCCGCGCGACGGCGCCCCGCCCAGCAGCGTCTCTATCCGCCGCATCGCCTCGACCAGTTCGGTGGCCGCAGCGTCGGGCAGCCCGGCCAGCAGTTCCGCCACCAGCGCGTCCTGGCGGGCGTCCAGCGGCGCGAAAGCGGCGCGGCCCTGTGCGGTCAGGTGCAGCACCTGGGCACGGCCGTCCTCGCCCGAACGCGCCTTGGCCAACAGCCCCTCGGCCTCGAAGCGGCGCACGATGCGACTGAGATAACCACTGTCCAATCCCAGCTCGCGCCCAAGCTCCGCGGCGGTGGGGCCGTCACGGGTGGCCAGCTCGTATAGTACCCGGCTTTCCGCCAGCGACCGACCGGTATCGAGATAGGCTTCCTGCAATGCCTGGATGCGCTGCGTATAGAACCGCCCGAACCGGCGGACGGCGGCGCTCCGGGGATCGTTATGAGACATGACCATTTCCCTCCCGAGGAGAAATAGTCAGGCATTTAGCTGATTACGTCAACCATTTGCGGCCAAAGATAAACAGCGCCACCCGTGCCAGGAAAGGCGCCGTGGCCGGCCGCCGCAACCGCTTGTCGTAGCCCGCAAAGCGGCGATCGTTCTCGATCAGGCACAGCTCCATCAGTTCGGCCGGGCTGATCTCCTGGTCGCTCACGGCCTTGCTGC
Organism: uncultured Acetobacteraceae bacterium; assembly: GCA_964459005.1. Taxonomy (GTDB): domain Bacteria; phylum Pseudomonadota; class Alphaproteobacteria; order Acetobacterales; family Acetobacteraceae; genus Rhodovastum. The sequence continues at coordinate 59,586 of CAYWOW010000004.1, read as the reverse complement.
CAGTGAGCGTAAAATTGTTGTCCGGGGCCGCTGCCTTGCCGTCCCCGTCCATGCCACGGGCGATGCCGATTCGCTCCCATGCCAGGAAGACCCAGACCGCCGCCACCCGCAGTTCGAACCACGGTCGCCGCCACAGCTTCATGCGCGCGCGGTGCCAGGCCAGCCAGTTGGCGAACAGCAGGATGTGCCGGCATTCCTCCTGCATCACCGGCTCGAAGGTGTCGATCAGGTCGGCCGGGAAGAAACCCGACCGTTTTGCCATCTCGAACAACCCGAAGGCGAAGAAACTGTCCACGCACTCACTGAACCCGGTCACCAGGTACGCCCACTCGGTGTCGCGCGGCGTGCGGTACTCGGGCTCGGGCGCCAGCGCGATGCCGTAGGTCTCCACCAGGTGGGACAGAACTTCCCTGTGCCGCCCCTCCTCCCAGGCGTTCAGCCCGATCGCCTCGGCCATCTCCGGATCGGCGAGCGACTTGGCGTAGGCCGCCATCCGCAGGCGCGCCTTGCCCTCGGTCTGCACCGCGATGTCCCAGATCGGCAGGCCGACGATCCGTGCCAAGGTTGGCGGATCGAGCTTCGGCCAGTCAATGACGGCTGGCTTGTACGGGTTGAAAGTCTCGTGGAACATCCGGCAAATCGCCCGCTTGTGCGCCGGCGAGCCGGCCGCCAAGCTGCCTGGCTCCGGACTGGTCCAGTGCCGCGCCGCGTGGTCCGCCGCCTGGATGGTCGCGGCGTCCGCTGTCATCGCTCGACGCAGAGCGCAACACCCATGCCGCCGCCGATGCACAGAGTTGCCAGCCCTCTCCTGGCATCACGCCGCGCCATCTCGTGTAGCAGGGTGATCAGCACGCGCGCACCGGAGGCGCCGATCGGATGGCCGATGGCAATCGCGCCGCCGTTCACGTTCACCTTCGAGGTGTCCCAGCCCATCTCCTTGTTCACCGCACAGGCCTGGGCGGAGAACGCCTCGTTGGCCTCGATCAGGTCGAGATCGTCCGCCGTCCACCCGGCGCGGGCCAGCGCCTTGCGGCTGGACGGAATGGGTCCGGTGCCCATCACCGCGGGATCGACGCCGGCCGTGGCGAAGGAAGCGATGCGGGCCAACGCGGTCAGGCCGCGCCTGGACGCCTCGGCGGCCGACATCACCACCACCGCAGCAGCGCCATCGTTGATGCCGCTGGCGTTGCCGGCGGTCACCGTGCCGTCCTTGCTGAAGGCCGGACGTAGCCGGGCCATCGTGTCGGCGGAGGCATCGTGGCGGATGTACTCGTCGTCGCCAACCACCACGTCGCCCTTGCGGCCCTTCACCGTGACCGGGGTGATTTCGTCGGCGAATTTGCCGGCTTTCTGCGCGGCGGAGGCCTTCCGCTGGCTAGCCAGCGCGAACGCATCCTGTTCGTCGCGGGTGATCTGATAGGCCTTCGCCACGTTCTCGGCGGTGGCGCCCATGTGGTAGCCGTAAAAGGCGTCCCAAAGCCCGTCCTTGATCATAGTGTCGATGAAGGCCAAGTCGCCCATCTTCTGGCCGGCGCGCAGATAAGCGGCATGCGGCGACAGGCTCATGCTTTCCTGTCCGCCGGCCACCACGACGGCGCTCTCGCCGCTCCGCACCTGCTGCGCTGCCAACGCCACCGCCCGCAGGCCCGAGCCACATACCTGGTTGATGCCGAAGGCGGTCGCCGCGTCGGGAATACCGGCCAAGCGGGCGGCTTGGCGGGCCGGGTTCTGGCCCTGGGCGGCCGACAGCACCTGGCCGAGAATGACCTCGTCGATCTCACCCGGTTCCAGCTTGGCGCGCGCGATGGCGGCCTTGATGGCCACGCTGCCCAACTGGTGTGCCGGCACGGTGCCGAACACGCCGTTGAAACTGCCGACCGGAGTGCGGGCGGCAGCGGCGATGACGATGTCGTCCATAACTGGTTCTCCCCGCGAGGTTTGTGCTCGTTATGTCGCTATTATGGTGTGTCCCAGCGTCCACGCCAGGGGGGGTCAGAGCCCGCGCGACCACGCCAGCAGCGGCCGCCACAGCGCCGCCTCCGCCCGCGACCCGGCTACCATGCCGATGTGGCCAGCTGCCGGTTCGTGCAGCACGGCGCCACGGATCTGGGAGACCAGTGGCCGCGCGCTCTCGGGCGGAACGATGCGGTCGTGCGCCGGCACGGCGACGAAGCAGGGCAGGTCGAGCGCGGCCGGTGCAACCGCCAGCCCCGCCACTCGCCAGTTGCCGCGCCCCGGCGTGTTAGCGCCATACCAGCCGGTCAGGCACTCGCGCGCCACCGGGGCGGCCAGTGGCACGCCGTCGTTGAGCCAGTCCTCCAGCGCCACGAACATCCGGGCGCGGTCGCCGTCCTGCTTCAGCCGGCCGAAGGCGCGATACTTGGCGGCGACGCCGAAGGGGTCGAGCAGGGCGAACAGCACCTGCAACAGATCCACCGGCAGCGTGCCGGCGAAGGCCATCGCCGGCTCCAACAGCGGCGCCAGCGCGGCCAGGGCCTCGGCGCGCGCGGGGTCGGCGCCATGAAAATCCCACGGCGTCGCCAGCAGTGCCAGCGCCGCCACCAAGTCCGGCCTGCGCTGCGCTGCGGCGACGGCCAACAGCCCGCCCATGCAGTAGCCAGCCAGCACCACCCGCCCACCTGCCGCCACCATGGCTCGTTCCAGGCGCCCGGCGATGTAGTCGGTGAGCGTAAAACGCCGCTCCACCTCGCCCGGCCAGCCCCAGTCCAGCAACAGTACGCGCAGCCCTTGTCCGACCAAGAAGCGCACCAGCGACCGGCCTGGCGCGAGGTCGAGTACACTAGCGCGGTTCACTAGGCTCGGCACCAGCAGCAACACCGGCCCGCCGCCGCCGAAGTCCAGCAGCCGGCTACCGCCCTCGCTCCACAGAATGGGCGGGTCGGGCAGATCGCGCCGCCAGGGGTGGCGGCGATACGCGGCTATGCCGGCGATCAATTCGCGATCCTGGCGCGCCGCTTCCACCAGCACGGCGTGGGCGAAGGCCCCGGGCTGGCCGGCGGCCTGGCGCTGCGCGGCCTCGACAATTGCCCGGGCTTGCTCAGCGGCGGCTTCGCTCCAGCCCGGCCAGGCGCCGTTCAAGCTCTGCGATGCGCTCACGGAGGCGCTCGACTTCAGTATCGCCAGCATCAGGTGCAGCAACAGTGGGCGCGGGCCGCGGCGCGGTAGCGGCGGGACGTTGTCTGGGATCATCCGCCAACCCCCGCGGCAAACCACCGAACACGGCACCGGCCGTGCCCGCCCACAGCGAGAGCAGCGCGCACCAAGCCTCCTGCGCCTCGCGATCCACCGCGAGTGCCTCCAACTCGCTTTGCCACAAGGTGATCCAGTCCCGGGCCAGGTCGTGCAGAGCCTCGCTGGCCACCTCTTCCGGTGGCGGATCGGACCGATCGCTTCCCGTCATGCGTCATCCACCCTCCAGCGGCGGCCAACATCGCGCGCCCGCGGCAGCATAGCAGGGCCTGCGGGCTTTTGGATGTTGCGGCGCGGCATGCTAGCGTCCGTCATAGGCTTGAAGCATATCCCTATCATCGGCCAGCGCCCTAGGGGGCAAAATGTCGCAGACAGCCCGGACCAATGGCGGCACATCTTCCGGCGGGAAGCCCTCTGTCGTCGTGAAGAAGTACGCGAACCGACGCTTGTACAACACCGAAAGCTCTAGCTATATCACGCTCGACACGCTGGCCGACATGGTGCGGCAAGGTCGCGATTTTGTCGTCTACGACGCCAAGACAGGCGACGATATCACCCGCAGCGTGCTAACTCAGATCATTGTCGAGGAAGAAAATAAAGGCAGCAACCTACTGCCCACCGGGTTCCTGCGTCAGTTGATCGGCTTCTATGGCGATTCCATGCAGTCTGTGGTGCCGCGCTACCTGGAACAAGCACTGACGACCTTCGCGCGCCAACAGGAACAGGTTCGCTTCACCATGAAGCAGACCATGGGCAACTTCTTCCCGTTCGGCATCGAGGAAGCAAGCCGACAGAACATGGCGATGATCGAACGCGCCATGAGCCTGTTTTCGCCCTTCTTCCATCCGCCCGACGGCAGCGCACCACGCCCGGCGGCCACCGTACAGGAAGAGCTCTCGGCCCTTCGCGACGAGGTGGACAGTCTGCGCCGCCAGTTGGCGGAAGCGCAGCAGGCCGTCTCCGAAGCAACCGCGCGCACGGCGCCCGCAGAACCCATCAAGAATACGACCACATCGGCTGGATAATAAATTTCCCAAACGACCAACGCTGAACTGATCCTACTCGATACTGCCCTTGCGTACCCCTCGAACCACCGATCGCAAGAGCGCCAACGGCATCACGGGGCGACGCGAATTGTCGTCCGGCATCGGCGGGGCCAGGCTCCTGGCCTTCCTTCTCTCGGCGCCCCCAATGCGTTATGACCCCGCCATGGCCGCGCGATCCGCTCTGTTTCGAATTGCCCTGAACGTCGGGGTCGATGCCGCGTTGGCAGGGGCGGCGGTGCCACTTGCCCGTTGGCTGGCCGATCCGGCAGGTGATTGGGCGGGCCCGCTGTGGACCATCGTTTGGGGCGCCGTGGCCTTGTTGCTGGCCGGGCTGCCGTTCCGGCTGTCCACCCAGTACTGGCGGTTTGCCGGGGCCGGCGACCTGCTGGGTGTCGGCGCCGCTTCAATCGCCACGGCCGCCATCTACCCGGTCGCCCTGCACGAGGCCGGGCTGCCCTTCCCCAGCCCCGCCTTCCCGGCCCTGCACGCGCTGGCGCTGATGGTGTTGCTGGCGGTGCCGCGCATCGCCTATCGGCTGATGCAGGAGAGCCATGCGCCCCAGGACGGCCAAGAGACGCAGCCCGTCTTGCTGGTCGGAGCCGGCGAAGCGTCCGATCTGTTCATTCGTGCGCTCGCCGCGGAGCGACACAAGCCGTACCGCGTGGTCGGGCTGCTGTCGTCGGGTAAGGCGCAGACCGGCCGGCGCATCGGCGGCCTGCCCATTCTCGGCGGCATCGACGACGCGGCGGGCGTGCTGGACCGGCTGCGCGCGGCGGGGCGGCTGCCGGGCGTGATGGTGCTAACCGACGCCGACCTCAGCGGCTCCAGGCTGTCCGCTCTCATGGAGGCGGCCGACCGTGAAGGGATACGAATCGCCCGCGCGCCACGGCTGACCACGCTGGATATCTCCGCTCCGGACCGCACCCGGCTGGAGTTGCGGCCGGTGGCCATCGAGGACCTGCTGAACCGCCCTCAGGTGCCGCTCGACCGCGAGGGCATGGCACGGCTGGTGCAGGGACGACGCGTGCTGGTGACCGGTGCCGGCGGCACTATCGGCAGCGAGCTGGCCCGTCAGGTGGCCGCCCTTGGCCCCGAGCAACTGGTGCTGCTGGACAATGGCGAGTTTGCACTGTGGCAGATCGACATTGAGCTGGGCGAAAGCCACCCCGGTGTACTGCGACGGACCGTGCTGGCCGATATCCGCGACGAGTCGCGACTGCGGTCGCTGTTCGAAGAGCTGCGCCCCGAGCTTGTGTTTCACGCCGCGGCGCTGAAGCACGTGCCGATGGTGGAGGCGAACCCGCTGGAGGGGCTGCTGACCAACGCCGACGGCACCCGCCACGTGGCCGACGCGGCGCGAGCCGCCGGCGTGCGGGCGATGGTGGTGATTTCCACCGATAAGGCCGTGAATCCTTCCTCGCTCATGGGTGCCTCGAAGCGGCTGGCAGAAATGTACTGCCAGGGACTCGACATCGCGGCGCGCGGGCCGGCCGGGGGCATGCGCTGCATCACCGTGCGCTTCGGCAACGTGCTGGGCAGCACGGGCAGCGTGGTGCCGTTGTTTCAGCGCCAACTGGCGCGCGGCGGACCGCTCACCGTGACTCACCCCGACATGCGGCGCTACTTCATGACGGTGCGCGAGGCGGTCGGGCTGGTGTTGCAAGCCAGTGTGGTGGGCAGCGGCGACGCCGCACCGCCTGATGGCGGCATCTTCGTGCTCGACATGGGCGAACCGGTGAAGATCGTCGATCTTGCCCGCCAGATGGTGCGACTCGCCGGGCTGCGTCCTGATGTCGATGTGGAGATCCGTTTCACCGGCCTGCGGCCAGGGGAAAAGCTGTTCGAGGAACTGTTCCACGGCCGCGAGCCGACCACCCCAACCGGCCATGCCGGGTTGCTGATGGCGACGCCGCGCACCGCCGACCCGGCCATCGTCGGGCGCGCCATCGACGAGATCGCCGCCGCCTGCCGCGGTGGCAACGAGCGTTTGGCGCTGGCCCTGCTGGGGCGCCTGGTGCCGGAATTCCAGCACAATCCGGACGGCCGCGTGATCACCGAAGACCGTGCCGGCACCGGCCACACATAAGGATTTGTTGATGACCGCATCGATTCCGTTTCTCGATCTCAGGGCGCAGCAGGCGCGCATCGCCGGCGATCTGCGGGCGCGATTGGATACGGTGCTGGCACATTGCCAGTTTGTCCTTGGACCCGAGGTGGCGGAGCTGGAGGGCAAGCTGGCGGGGTTCTGCGGAGCAGCGCATTGCGTCGCGGTGTCATCGGGCACCGACGCGTTGCAAATCGCGCTGATGGCCGAGGGAATCGGGCGGGGCGACGCAGTGTTCCTGCCCGCCTTCACCTACACTGCCACTGCCGAGGTGCCGCTGGTGCTGGGGGCGACGCCGGTATTCGTCGATGTCGATCCGCGAACCTTTCAGATCGATGCGGCGCATCTGGCCGTCCGGGTGGCCGAAGTGCGCCGCATCGGGCGGCTGCGGCCGCGGGCGTTGATCGGCGTCGATCTGTTCGGCCAGCCCGCCGACTGGCCGGCTCTGCGGGCGATCGCTGTGACTGAGGGCTTGTACACGCTGGACGACTGCGCCCAGAGTTTCGGGGCGGCGCTGCATGGGGTGCGACTCGGCACGGCGGCGGACGCCACCGCCACCAGTTTCTTTCCCTCCAAGCCGCTCGGCGCGTATGGCGACGGCGGCGCACTGTTCTGCGAAAGCGCCGAACGGGCAGCGTTGTACCGTTCGCTACGCACCCATGGCGAAGGCACCACGCGCTACGAAGTGCTGCACACCGGCATGAACGGACGGCTGGACACATTGCAGGCGGCGGTACTGCTAAGCAAGATGACCGTATTCGACGAGGAACTCGCGGCAAGGGGGCGTATCGCCGATGCCTACGACGCGCGCCTCGCGAATGGCGTTCGCGTGCCGGCGCGGGTGGCGAACAGCGTCAGCGCTTGGGCGATCTATTCGATACTGCTGCCCGATAGCGCGGCGCGCGAGTGCATGCAGGCCGGGCTGCGCGCGGCCGGGGTGCCGACGGCGATCTATTATCCCCGGCCGCTGCATGCGCAGCCGGCCTACCGGCAGGCCCATGACGGGACGGTGCTGCCGGTGTCGGAAGATATCGCGACGCGCATCCTGGCGCTGCCGATTCACCCCTACCTGACGGAAGAGGACGTGGACCGGATTTGCGCCGCGGTCTGTGCCAACACGTAGGCCGGCTGCTCACACTTGGCTGGGTTGCGGCACAGGGTCGCGGCGTTCGCGCCCGGCCATGCAAAACCCACTGCCGACGATGACGGCAGCACCGGCCAGGGCCCAGCCATCCGGCCAGGCGGCGAACACCAGCCACCCCAATGCCGTTGACCACAGCAACTGCATGTAACTGAACGGCGCCAGCAGTGAGGCGGCGGCTTGGCGATAGGCCAGCACCATCAGGTACTGGCCGGTCGAGGCAATCAACCCCAGCAACAGGCCCAGCGCAAGCTCCCCGGGCCGCAGCCATACCGCGACCCGCGGCAGCATCATGCTGAGCACGGCCAGCCCGATCACTGCCGACCACAGCAGCGTGGTAGTGGCGCGTTCGGCGATGGACATCTTGCGGGTCAGCACGCTCGCGATCGCCCAGCACAGCGCGGACATCACGGGCAGCAAGGCGGCCGGCTGGAACGCCGCGGTGCCAGGCCGTACCACCATAAGCACGCCGAGTAACCCCACGATCACCGCGGCCCAGCGCCGCAGCCCCACCACCTCGCCCAGGACGGGTACCGACAGAATGGTGATGAGCGCCGGCGAAATGTAGCTGATCGCGGAGGTCTCAGCGATCGGCATGATCCGCAGCGCCTGCATGAAGAGGATCGCCGAGCCGACCAAGCCAAGCCCGCGCAGCACTTGCAGCACCGGCCGCCTGACGTGAAAACGCCCGGGCCCGGATCGCATATCCAACCATACCGCCAGCGCGACGAAGGCGACGTAGCGGAGCCAGACGATCTCGGTCACCGGCAGCGACCGGGTGAGATATTTGGCCATCGTGTCGGAGACGCTGAACAAGACCGTCGCGACGACCAGCAGCACCACGCCACGCACCGGGCTGTCCAAACGCCGCCATGTGGGCGGGCGCTGTGCCCCGCCTTCCTCGCGCGTGCCGGTCAACTGCTCGGACGGCGCGGGAACTTCTCGTGATGGCGAATCACTTCGAGGATGATGAAAGCGAGGTACTTCTCGGCGAATTCCGGATCCAACCGCGCGGATTCCGCCAATCTTCGCAGGCGCGCCACCTGAACTTCCTCGCGGGCGGGATCGGCCGGCGGCAGGTGATGGTGCGCCTTCAACGCACCGACACGCTGGGTGCAACGGAAACGCTCGGCGAGCATGTAGATCATGGCCGCATCGATGTTGTCGATGCTGTTGCGCAGATCGTGCAGTTCTTCCTGGGCACCTTGGTCGTCCACCATGTAGCCTCCTGATCCCGGTTCCGAGACCGAACCCGCCGGTTCGTGATACGTCCACTTCCTGCCATTACGCCAAGCCAAACGAGAATGTGCATCCTAGTCAGTCTCGTGGTCCAGCCTGCCGCCGGCCGCCACCCGAAGGAACGCCGGGTTTTGGCTAGCATGGCCGGCCGGCCCCGCGCCAGCCGTGCGCTGCACCGATGATCCGGCTGCGGGTGCGGGTGCGCGGCACGGTGCAGGGGGTGGGCTTCCGCCCGTATCTGTGGCACCTCGCCACCGAGCTCGGGCTGACCGGGTCGGTGCGCAACGACGCCGAGGGCGTGCTTGCCGAGGTGCAAGGTGCGCGCGCCGCCGAGTTCCTGCATCGGCTGCGGCGCGACCAGCCGCTGCTCGCGCGGATCACCGCCATCGAGACGCAGCCCTGCTCGCCGGTCGATCGCGAGGCCGGTTTTGCCATCCTCGATAGCGCCACGGGTCGAGTAGTGACCTCGGTGGGGCCGGATGCCTGCGTCTGCGCGGACTGCCTGGCCGAGATGTGCGACCCCGCCGACCGGCGTTGGGGTTATCCGTTCCTCAATTGCACGCAGTGCGGACCGCGTTTCACTATCACGCGACGTCTGCCCTATGACCGGTCCAATACGGCGATGGCCGGATTCCCGCTGTGCGAGGACTGTGGGCGCGAATACGGCGACCCCGCCAACCGGCGCTTTCATGCCGAGCCCGTGGCCTGCCCAACCTGCGGGCCGCGCCTGTCGCACACCATCGCCGAGGTGCTGGCGGCGCTGCTGGGCGGGCGGATTGTGGCATTGAAGGGGCTCGGCGGCTTTCACCTGCTGTGCGACGCCACGGAAGCCAGCGTGGTCGCGCGCCTGCGCACTCGGAAGGAGCGTGGCGGAAAGCCGTTCGCCGTGATGGCTCTGAACGCCGTCAGCGCGGAACGGTGGACGCACATCGAGCCGGCTGAGCGGACGGCGCTTGAGGCGGTCGAGCGACCCATCGTCCTTCTGACGCGGCGCCCTGGGTTGCCTGATGCGCTGGCGCCGGGGTTGGATACGCTCGGCGTCATGCTGCCGGTGGCGCCATTGCATTTCCTGTTGTTTCACGAAGCGGTGGGTCGGCCGGCTGGCACAGCATGGCTGGCGGCGCCCAACGACCTGCTGCTGGTGGCCACCAGCGCCAACCCGGGCGGCGAGCCGCTGGTGATCGACGACACCGAGGCCCGCGCCCGGCTGGGCGGAATCGCCGACCTCGTGGTGACGCATGACCGGCCCGTGGTGACGCGTTGCGACGACAGTGTGGTGCGCGTGATCGACGCCGCACCGCGCTTCCTGCGTCGCGCCCGCGGCTTTACCCCACGCGCCATTGCGCTGGCGTGCGACGTGCCGCCGGTGCTAGCACTGGGCGGCGTGCTGAAAGCCACGGCCTGCGCCACTCGCGGCGACGAGGCGGTGCTGTCGCAGCACGTCGGCACGCTGGATAACGCCGCCACGCTGCGATTTCTGGACGACGCGGCTCACCACCTGCTGCACCTGCTCGACACTGCCCCGGTGCTGGTGGCGCATGATTTGCATCCTGATTTTCCCGCCCGTCGCTTGGTCGAGCGGATCGGTCTGCCGGTCGTGCTGGTGCAGCACCACCATGCCCACGCCGCCGCGGTGCTGGCCGAGCATGGGATGACGACGCCGGCGTTGGCGGTCGTGCTGGACGGGTTCGGATTTGGCAGCGACGGGGACGCCTGGGGCGGCGAGTTGCTTCGTCTCGACGGCGCAAATTTCAGGCGACTCGGCCATCTGCGCCCGCTTTGTCTTCCCGGCGGCGACAAGGCCGCGCGCCAGCCCTGGCGGATGGCGGCCGCGGCGTTGCACGCGATGGGGCGCGACGAAGAGATCGTGGCCCGGTTCGGGATCCGGGCGGGGCTGGTGGCGGGACTGCTGGCGAGCGGGCGGGTGGCGGCCACCAGTTCCTGCGGCCGGCTGTTCGACGCCGCCGCCGCGCTACTGGGTGTGCTCAGCGCCAGCAGCTACGAGGGCGAGGCGGCGATGCGCCTTGAAGCCCTGACCACCCGGCCGCGCGCGCTGGCGGGCGGCTGGCAGCTGGATGGTTTTGTGCTCGATCTGCTGCCAGTGCTGGAGCGACTGCGCACCTGCGCACCCGAAGAAGGAGCCAGCCTGTTCCATGGCACCCTGGTCGACGGGATCGTCGCCTGGGTGAGCGCGGCGGCGGCACACGAGGGGCTGGACACGGTGGCCCTGGGCGGCGGCTGCTTCGTCAACCGCACGCTGGCCGAAGGCGTCGCCAGCGGGCTGCGCGCCGCCGGATTGCGCGCATTGCTGCCCCTTCAGGCTCCCGCCGGCGATGGCGGACTGAGCCTGGGCCAAGCCTGGATCGCCGCGCTGAGCGCCGGCTTGCTGAGACAGGAGCAGTGATGCAACCTCGCACCGTTTCCAGCCGATCCGGATCTCCCATGCGTCCTTGGTTGCTTGTTTTGCTTGCCGTCGCGCCGCTGGCTGTCGCGTGGCCGGCGGATGCCCGCATCGTCCGTCTGGAGATCACCAGCGTCGAACCGGCCTTCGGTGGCCATGACTTCGAGCGGGTGCTCGGCCGTGCCTATGGCGAAGTGGACCCCAAGGCGCCGGCCAATGCCACCATCCAGGATATCGGTCTGGCGCCGAAGAACACTCGTGGGATGGTGGAGTACGGTACCGACATCGAGATCATCCGCCCCGCCGACCCGGCGAAGTCGAACCACGTGCTGCTGTTCGACGTCGTGAACCGCGGTAACAAGCGGGCCGTGCCTATGTATAATGCCGACGTGCCCGGGCCGCAGGCGCAAATGAACGCCTCCGTGCATCCCGGCGACCGCTGGCTGCAGAAGTCCGGGACCACGGTGGTGTATTTCGGCTGGCAGGCCGACGTTCTGCCCGGCGATGGGCGCATGACCTTCCACGTGCCGGTGGCCCACAACCCGGACGGCTCGGTGCTGACCGGCATCGTGCGCAGCGAACTGACCACGCTGGCGCCGACCACCACGCTGAACCTGTCCAGCGGCTGGTTCACCGGCATGACCCACGCTTCCTACCCCACCGTTAGCCTAGACAAGGCGACCGTGCTGCCCCTGATGGACGGGTTCCTGCCCGGCCTGACCGTTCGCGCACGCGAGAACGCATCACGCGTCGCCATCCCGGCCGGGGATTCCACCTTCGCCGACTGCTCATCGGGGACGGCGACCGAGGATTCGACAAAGATCTGCTATCCGGCTGGATTCCAACCCGGCAAGCTTTACGAACTGCTCTACCGCGCGCGCGATCCGCTGGTGATGGGGCTGGGTTTCGCGGTGGCCCGCGATCTCGCGGCGTTCCTGAAGGTCGCCGACCGGGATACCGCCGGCATCGCCAACCCGGCGGTGCATGGCAAGCAGGTGAAAGCAATCGTCAGCGGCTCCGGGCAGGGTGGGCGGATGATCCGCAGCTTCCTGTTGCTGGGTTTCAACCGCGACGAGGCGGGTCAGCGCGCCTTCGACGGCGCGCTGGTGCTTAACGGGGCCGGGTTGCTGGCGCTGAACGTGCGCTTTGCCCAGCCCGGCCGGGGCTGGGGGCAGCAGGTCGATCACCTCTATCCAGGCTTCGGCTTCCCCTTCGCCTACGCCCGCACGACCGACCCGCTCACCGGCCGGGCGCAGGGCGTCCTGGACCGCTGCACCGCGGACAAAACCTGCCCGCGCATCTTCGATGTCGCCACCGCGCTTCAATTCTGGGAGGGGCGGCAGTCACTGGAGCTTACCGACCCGCTGGGACGGGAGGACTTGCCCCAGCCGGCGGAGGTGCGCAGCTACCTGCTTGCCAGCACCCAGCACACGCCGACGCCACTCCCACTGCCCACGCCCGCGCCGTTCGGCACATGCGTGCTGCAGGCCAACCCGGCGACCTACATCTGGACGATGCGCGCCCTTCTGGCCGACCTCATTTCCTGGGTACGCGACGACGCTCCGCCGCCGCCTTCCGCCGTGCCGCACATCATCGACGGCACGCTGGTGGCGCCCGACGAGGTGCACTTCCCTAGCATTCCCGCCACCTCCTATGGCGGCGTGGAGCGGCCCGCCGTGCGCTATCTGGCGGTGACCAATCCACTGCACGTGCTGGACTTCGGCCGTGACTACAAGCCGGGCGATGCTACCGGCATAATCACCATCGATCCGCCGAAACAAACCACCGCGCCTTACAGCATCCTGGTGCCGCAGGTCGATGAGGACGGCATCGACGTCGCCGGCATCCGGTCGGTGTATCAGTTGGCGCCGATCGGCACCTACACGGGATGGAACCTGTTCCGCCCCAGCATGTTCGAGAGCGACGGGTTCTGCACACACCAAGGCAGCTTCGTCCCGTTTGCCCCGACCATGGCCGAGCGGGCAAAGGCCGGTGATGCGCGCTTGTCGATCGCAGAGCGCTACGCGACGCCGTTCGCCTATACGCTGGCGATCAAGAGCAGCGCCGACCTCCTGGTCGGCCGGCGCCTCATGCTGCAGGAGGACGACAACCGCCTGACCGCGGAGGCCGAAAAGGGCGGCATTCGGTCGGCGCCGTGAGGCCGCGCGCGCCGGCTCGCTTCCCGCCTGGCCTCACTTGGCGCCTGCTGGCGCTCACGGTCGGGCCGGGGCTGGTCGTGATGCTAGCCGACACCGAGGCCGGCAGCGTCATCGCGGCGGCCCAGAGCGGCGCGGAATGGGGATACCGCCTGGTACTGGTGCAATTCGTGCTGACGCCGGCGCTGTTCATGGCGCAGGAATTGGCGGGCAGGCTGGGCATGACGACGCACCAGGGACTGGCCCAACTAGTGTTGCGCCGGTCGGGCCGCCTGCCCGCGCTGCTGTTGCTGGCCACGCTGACGGTGAGCTGCCTCGGCGCACTGGTGAGCGAACTGGGCGGGCTGGCCGGAGTCGGAGAAATGTTCGGCGTGCCGGCGTGGCAGTCCAGCGCCGTCGCCGTGGCGGGCCTGCTGGGCATCGTCTGGACCGGCAGCTACCGCTCGATGGAGCTGTTGGCGATCGCGGTGGGATTGTGTGAGCTGGCCTTCATCGCCCTGGCGGCGCTGGCGCATCCCTCGGGCGCCGAGATGGCGGCGCAGCTGTTGCAAATGCCGCTCGGGGACCGCGGCTACCTCTATCTGCTGGCCGCCAATCTCGGCACCTGCGTGATGCCCTGGGCGATCTTCTACCAGCAGTCGGCCAGCATCGACAAAGGGTTGACCCGCACCGGCCTGGCCGCGATGCGGCTGGAAACGCTGCTCGGCGCGATCTTGTGCCAGATTGTCACCGCCGCGGTGGTGGTGGCCGCGGCCGCGGCATTCCATCGTGGCCCCGCGGCGGGCCAGCCGCTCGACAGGGTCGGCCAGATCGCCAATGCCTTCACCGCCGCCGTCGGTCCGGCCGCCGGACGCGTGGTATTCGCGCTGGGCCTGAGCGGCGGCGCGCTGGTCGCCGCTATTGTGGTTTGCCTGACCGCCGCCTGGGCATTCGGTGAAGTGCTTGGGCTGCACCGCTCGCTCGGCGAAAGCCCGGCGCAGGCGCCCGGGTTCTACGGCGCCTTCACCGTCGTGCTGGCGGTCGGAGCCACGGTCGTCGCCTCCGGGATAAACCTCATGGCCCTTGCGATGGCGGCCGGCGTGCTGAACGCCTTGCTGCTGCCGGTCGTGCTCTGGTTCCTCTACCGGACGGCCCGCAGTGCGCTGCCCGATGATGTCCGCCCGCGCGGCGCATACGCGGTGGCGGTGGCGATCGTGCTGGCCTTGACGGCGGGCCTGGGCCTCTTTGCCGGCGTGGCCGGCGTGCTATGAGGCGCGCTCGATGCGGCCGACCGGCCTGCCCTCCTCCAGCGCGACCCTGATCGCGAAGTCGTAGCGATTGATATCGAGCGCGATGCCGACGTCTCCGGTGGGCAGATAGACGCGCGCGGTATCGTGGAACCCGGCCACGTCGCCGCCGGCGAGGATCACCTGACGCAGCGCCTGGGCGGCACCCGGACGGCCCAGCAGAAGCTGGCGCAGATGCAGCGCGCAGAGCTCGTCCTCGTCGGTCCGCACGAGTCCCTCTTCGCCCATCGCGACCAGGGAAACGCGCTCCGATGACGCCAGCGCCCGCACAGTCGCCCGCGCCGTCACCAGGGAGGCCGCGTAGAGACGCTCAGCCCGGCCAGCTGCCGCGACGATGCCCTGAGTGCCCGCGCTGGTCCGCTGGATGATCGTCCGGCCGGCGAAGTTGACACCGGACACATCGAGCGGCGAGTTGCCAAAGTCGAAGCCGGCGGGCGCCAGGCCGTGTACCTCGCCCATGCAGACCTGGCCGATGCCACGCTGCCGCAGCGCCAGCGCCTCCTCGGCGCTGCTGACCATGATGACCCGTGACGCTCCATTGGCCAGCGCCACGGCCGCCGTGGTGAAGGCGCGGAAAACGTCGATGATGGCCACCGCGCCTTGGGCCTGGGCGGCACCTTCCAGCAAACTTCCGATCCAGACTTCCATCCGTCGACTCCCGGTTGTCGCGGCAGCGGCTTTACCGCCTATCCGCCGCACGCGCATAGAGTATGCTAACCACCGCCGGGCGTTGCCGGAGGCGTTGGCGCGGCCGAGCATCAGACGTTAACGAGTCATTCAACCAGATGCCGGGGACGGAGAACTGTGCCATGTCCGGCTTTCCAGTTTTGGTAAAATGACGTCGCGCGCACGCGTGACGTCGTCGCCGAAATCGATTTCCGTCCACGGCAAGTCACTGATATCAACGGCGGCGAAACGCTCGGGGTCGCGCAGGATCAGATCACGGATCGCTTCCTCGTACTCCAGGCTGCTCTGGCCCGCCTCTACATAGGCCGTGCAGCGGTCTGCCAGGGCTGCCGCCGAAGCGGCGGAAAATCGGAAGAAGCCGACGGATTCGCCGTGCCAATCATGGGCTTGGTCGGGCTTCTTGCGGAAATCGACGATGCGGTCATTGCGAAAGCAGACTTTGACGGGTTCGTCTCCCGGTTCGATATTGCGATCGACCAGCAAGACGTTTTCCCCCTTGGCGGCCAACAGGCGGGCGATCATAGTCTCGTCGTAAAGTACATCGCCATCCATCAGCACGATGGGTGAGCGACTGTGCAAGATTTCTTTTTGCGCCAACAGTGAAACAATACTTCCCTCTTTGTATCGAGGATTATAAACAAACCGGATTTGTTCGCTCAGTCCTAGCCGTGCAACTTCGTTCCGAATCGCATCCTGGCAATAGCCGACGGTCAAAGCGATCGTCTCGATGCCATTGGCCCGCAAGGCCAGAAGGTGACGTTCGAGCAGGGTTTTCCCGCCGAATTCGAGCAGCACTTTGGGTAGATGATCCAGCCCGTCGAGCCGGCCTCCCACACCCGCGACAAGAAGAATGGCGGCAATTTCCGCGTTTCCGACCACAGACACAACTCCTGGCACTCCTGACAAACGATCCAGTGTTCCCGGATGAACGACCTTTCCGTGGATCCAGACGGCAGCCAGAAGCAATGCCAGCTTGTCTGGAATCGCTTCGGGCTGCAATCCGGGCCCGCCGCAACGGTGGCATCGTGGTAAGGCCTGCCATGGCTGATCGGATTGGCAGACGATCCCCGGACGGGGGTCTGATACGTCAGCCCGGTCCCACGCTACTCGACGGACGTCGGCTTCGGCCCCGGCCTGGCGTCGCGCAGCCGCCGCCGCCCGCGCAGACGGACGTCGGCGTGCGGCGCCGCCGTCTTGATGGCGGCCTGAAACGCCGCCCGCTGCTTGTGGATAGAGACGATCACCGGCCCCATCGGTACGCCAATATCCACCAGCACCGCCTCGGAAAGTTGCAGGCTGGCCTCCACCGTCTCGGGCACCGCGTCGGAGGCGCCGATGTGGTAGAGATGCGCGGCGTGGGCGGCGTCGCGGGCGCGGGCGACGATCAGCAGGTCGGCCCGCTCGGCCAGCGCCGCGGCCACTAACGCATCGACGGCGCGGCGCTCGTCCATGGTCACCACCAGCGCCCGCGCACTGGCGATGCCCAGCTGGCGCAGCAGCGCGGGCAGCGTGACGTCGCCCCAATAGACCGACTTGCCGGCACCGCGCAGCCGCGCCACCCGGTCCGGATCGTGGTCGATGGCAACATAGGGGATGGCGTGCGCCTCCAGCAGCGCCGCGACGGTCTGCCCGACCCGGCCGAAGCCGGCCAGGATCACCCGGTCCGGCGGCCCGGCGTCGCCGGGCGGCAACAACGCCGGGTCCACCGTGGGGCGGCGCGCCAGGCGAGGGGCGTGGCGGCGGCCGAAGGCGGACAGCAGCGGAATCGCCGCCATGCTCAACGCCACCGCGATCAAGGCGGTATCGGCGACGGACCGCGGCAACAGCCGCTCCTGTGCGGCCACGGACAGCAGCACAAAGCCGAACTCGCCGCCCGGCCCCAGCAGCAGTCCGGCTTGCACCGCCATCGGCCAGGGCAGGCCGAACAGCCGCGCGGCGGGGGCGATCAGCACCAGTTTCGCCACCACCAGCACCACCACCCCGCCCAAGGTCGCCCATGGCGCCGCCGCGATGCGCAGCGGGTCGAAACCGAGACCGACGGCGATCAGGAACACGCCGACGAACAACCCCTTGAACGGCTCGATGGTGACCTGGATCTGGCGGCGGAATTCCGTCCCGGCCAGCAGCAGGCCGCCGATCAGCGCGCCCAGTGCCATGGACAGCCCCGCCGCCGCGGTGCCGACGGCGGTGGCCAGAACCACCAGCAGGCAGGCCGCCATGAACAGCTCGGGACTGCCGGTACGGGCAACGCCGCGGAACAGCGGACGCAGCGCCAGCCGGCCGAGCACTACAATGGCGCCCACCGCCAGCACCGCCTTCACCGCCACCAGCCACAACAGCGCCCCGCCCGTGCCCCACAGGCCGATCGCCAGCAACACCGGGACGATGACCAGGTCCTGGAACAGCAGCACGGCGAAACACACCCGCCCCAGCGCGGTGTTCAGCCGCTTCTCGACCGACAGCACCTGGATGACCACGGCGGTGGACGACATCGCCCCGGCGATGCCCGCCACCACGGCGGCCGGCGGCGGGATACCGGCCAGCCCGGCCAGCCCGGCCAACAGGGCGGCGCTGGTCACCACCTGCAGCGCACCGAGGCCGAACACCAGGCGGCGCATCACCCAGAGCCGCTCGAACGACAGTTCCAGGCCGATCATGAACAACAACATGACCACGCCGAGTTCGGCGATCGGCGCGATCGCGGCGGGATCGCCGAAAGTGATGGCACCAAGCCAGGGCAGCACCGTCGCGGCACGGCCAAGCCCGAAGGGGCCGATCGCCGCGCCGATCAGCATGTAGCCCAGCACCGGGGAAACCCGCAGCCGGTAGAACAGCGGAATCACGACGCCGGCGGCGGCCAGCACGATGAGCGCCTGCCTGAAGACGGTCAGATCGACATGCGCTTCCATCAGCGGATCGCCACTTCTGTGCCTCGATAGTTGGCAAGGAATTGTGCCATAATTTTGCTAATGCTCCCTTGCCGCCGCCGGTAGCGTAAAGCCCGCCGCCTTTCCACCGCCTGGGCTGCTGCGCCACGTTGTCAGCTTGGACGCAATCGGCCAGGACGACCGTCCTGCCGTTCTGGAGCATCGTTCACTTCCGCACCGCGCGCCACCGCGGTATTGCTCGACCGGGTCGGGCGCCGACGGCGGCGTGTCAGATCCATACGGAGGGAACTGAAGATGTACCCAGCTTGGTTCCGCTGCCTGCAGCTGCCCATGCTGGCAAGCGGACTGGCGCTGCTGGCGGGGTGCGCCGTCACCCAGCCCGTGGCGAACCCGCCCAACCCCGCCCCCCCGATCCCGAACGAGATCGTACCAAAACCACCGGTTTCCGAGGAGCCGCTGATCTGGCAGCCCGGCCACTGGGACTGGACGGGGAACGGCTACGTTTGGCGGGAAGGCCGCTGGGAACTTCGCGCCGGCCATGGCACGGAGTGGCAGGACGGCTACTGGAACAAGGAGGGCATCGGCTGGCGCTGGGTGCCGGCCCATTGGCTCTAGAACACGACCGCTTCTGATAGACGAAGCGATCCTGTCCCAGCTCTTTGTTTGAGACCGTGATTCACGCTTTCCGACGGTTCCGCCTCAAACAATCACGCTCTGGCTGGCCTCGGACGCCGACACTTCCCGAGATTCCCTCACAAATCGCTGCTTGGCGCGGGTGGCCAGACGCGCTCATAAACCCGACGAGACAACCACCCTGCCGCATGTGGCGCCGCATCGACCGGGGGCCGGACTGCCCCGCATGGAGCCGCGCGCAGACTGTCATGCCGACGCACCCGGATCTGCTGATCGTCGAGGATAATTCGCTCATCTTGACGTCGTTGCTGACGTTTCTGGCGCCGTTGCGGCTGTCCATCGCAACCGCTGCGAACGGCGACGAGGCGATGGGTTTGCTGGCCAACACATCAGGATTGGGCGCACTGATCACCGATATCTGCATGCCCGGGGCGGTGAACGGGGTAGGTCTTGCCATGGTGGCACGCTGCCGCTTTCCAGGGTTGCCGGTTCTGTTGATGACCGGCTTCGCGCCATCGGACGGTCTGGAACTCACGCGCCATCCGGGATGCCGGCTGATGATGAAGCCGCTCCGCGCCAGGACACTGGTCGCACAGGTCATGGAAATACTTGGTCGGTGGCGCCTGACGGAAATACCGTCTTCAGCGTGGCAGGCCCAGGTTATTCAGTCCATATTGTGGGATAATAGACTGATTGACGGGACATCGGCCCGGTCGTAAACGGGTTGCCGAGGTTTCCGGGAGGATGCCGTAAGCAAACCCGTTCCAACGGTAACCGCCGCCAGAAGCAGCTTCGGCCGAGATCCGACTTTCGTGCCCAGGCCACGGCAGGTTATCACCGCTCAGACCCGGCAGGCGCCGGCATGTCAACCGTGTCGCGGGAAAATGCCGTGGCTGTCGCAGTCGCTTGTTCATTGCTATGATGAGTCGACGACCAGTCGGCTGACAATCATCGCAGGGAGAAACATCCAATGAATATTCGTGTGACTCGACGCGCCGCGCTCGCCGGCGTCTCAGTGTTTGCCATCACCGGGCGTGCCCGGGCGGCAACGGTCATCCGCTGGGCCACCGTGGTGGCGGCGACCCATCCCGAAGTCGCCATGATGAACAAGGTGGCGGCCGACATGAAGGAACAGACCGGCGGGGCCATTGAGATCCAGGTGTTCCCGAACGGCCAGCTCGGCTCGTCGCGCGACATCATCGAGTCGGCCTCGTCCGGCGCCACCCAGATGGTCGTCGAGGGCGCTGCACAATTCGGCCAGTTCGTAAGCCCCTTCTCCATCCTCGAGGCGCCGTACGTGTGGCGCGATCCGGCGCACATCCGTCGCGCGCTGGCCGCCCCCCTGATGGACGGCATGGTCAACCAACTCATCGCCGAGCGCTCGTTGCGGATGATCGGCGCCAACTACTACGGTACCCGCCACGTGACCTCGGGTTCCAAGGCCGTGCACACGGTCGACGACATGAAGGGCTTCAAGCTGCGCATCCCCGAGGTCGATACCTATCGCGCCATGGCGGAAGCCTGGGGCGCGCGGCCGACCCCGCTGAACATTGGCGAGCTCTACCTGGCGCTCAGCCAGGGCGCGGTGGACGGCGAGGAGAACCCGTTGCCGACCATCCAGGCCAGCAAGTTCAACGAGGTGCAGAAATACCTGGTGCTGACCGCGCATATCATGACGCCGCGGCCGATCATGATCAACGAGCGAACCTGGGTGGCGCTGACGCCCAAGCAGCAGGAGCAGCTCAAGGCCGCGATCACCAAGCGCGCTCATGAGCAGGACGACGAGATCGTCAAGCAGGAAGCGGGCCTAGCCGACACCTTCGCCAAGGGCGGCATGACGGTGATCAAGCCGGACATCGAAGGCTTCCGTAAGCCCGTGGTGGCCAAGATGCCGGTGCTGTTCGAGGCGAAGTGGGGTAAGGGCCTGTGGGAGAAGGTTCTCGCGGCCTGATGTTGCTGCGCCTGTTCGACGGTGCGCTGAGGGTACTTGCCTGCTTCCTGCTGGTGGCCCTGCTCTGCTGCGTCATGTGGGGCGTGATCACCCGCGCCTGGGGCGATCCGAGCATCTACACCGACGAGGGCACCCGCTTCCTGATGGCCTGGCTTGCCGCGACCGGCTGGATGATCGCCGGCCGGTCGCGCGCACACGTGCGCATCCGCTTCTTCCACAACCTACTGCCGACCAGGCTGTGGCAGGCGGCTGAGCTGGTGATCCAACTGATGATAGTAGCGTTCGGCCTGACCATCGCGGGCTTCGCGATCATCATGTTCCACAACAACCTCGGCCTGCAGGCGACCTCGCTGCCGGTGTCGATGGTCTGGCTTTACATGCCCTTGATCCCGGCCGCGCTGCTGATGGCCGCACAGGCGGCGGCCGACGCGGTGTGGCGGCTGAAGCGCCCCGCCGAGCCCGACTTCGGGATCAAGCTTAAATGACCACCCTGATGATCGAGGTCGCCGGGGTGTGGCTGTTCGTCATCCTCGCCGGGGTACCGCTGTTCGCCGCCATGGGGCTGGCCTCGATGGCCTTCGTGCTGCTGTCCGGCCTGCCCGGCACGATCGTGCCGCAGAAGATGTCGCAGACGATGAACTCCTTCCCGTTCGTCGCCGCGCCGCTGTTCATCTTCATGGGCAACATCATGAGCGCCGCCCGCATCACCGACCGCATCGTGCGCTTCGCCACCGCGGTGATGGGATCGCTGCGCGGCGGCTATGCGCAGGCCAGCATCCTGTCCAGCCTGATCTTCGCCGGCATGGCCGGCTCCGCCGTCGCCGACGCGGCCGGCACCGGCGCCGTCGAGATCCGTGCCATGAAGCGCGCGGGCTACCGGGCGCAAACGGCGGCGGCGATCAACGCCTCCGCCTCAACCGTCGGCGCCATCGTGCCGCCGAGCATGCCCGTCGTGATCTATGGCGTGACGTCCGACACCTCGGTGGGGCGGCTGTTCCTGGCCGGCATCATTCCCGGCATGCTGATGGCCGCCTCGCTGATGACGATGGTGGTGATCATTGGCAAGCGCCAGGGCTTCCCAAGCCAGCGCTTCCCGGGCTGGATGGAGCTGGGGCGCTCCTTCCGCGATGGCTTCCTGGCGATGATGACGCCGGTGATTCTGCTCGCCGGCATGTTCAGCGGCCTGTTCACGCCGACCGAGGCCGCTGCGGTCGCCTCCTGCTACGCCCTGTTGCTGGGGCTGGTGATCTACCGCACGCTGCACCCGGCGGATATCATCGACATTCTCGTCAATACCGTTGAGACCGTCGGGGTGGTGACCGCGCTGGTGATGGGCGCCGGAGCCCTGGGCTGGTGCATGTCGATCTCCCAGGTGCCACAGACCCTGGCGCCGGTGATGGTCGCCTCGATCCACAGCCCGGGTGCGTTTCTGCTGATGTGCGATGCGATCCTGCTGCTCATCGGCTGCTTCCTGGAAACCCTGGCGGGGGTGCTGATCCTGGTTCCCATCCTGTTGCCGGTGGCGGTCGCCTTTGGGGTGTCGCCAGTGCAGTTCGGCATCCTGATGATCTTCAATCTCGTCCTCGGCGCGATCCACCCGCCGATCGGGGTGGTTCTGTTCATCGCCTCGCGGATCGCCGAGATCAGCTACGAGTCGCTGGCGCGCGCCGTGTTGCCCTGGCTGATCCCGTTGCTGACGGTGCTGCTGATGGTCACGCTGTTCCCGCCGATCACGATGCTCCTGCCGACCTTCTTCATGGGGAAGTAAGGCGGCAGCGCTATGCCAGCGTCATCAATGTGGCGTTGCCGCCCGCCGCGGTCGTGTTCACGCTGATGGACCGTTCCTGCACCAGCCATTCCAGCGGGTAGACCTCGGAGCCGTCAACCAGCCCCTGGACGGAGGCGCCGTGCACCGCCACCAGCGGGCCATCGCGGGCGGCGAGCGCCGTCGCAGTGTCGCGCAGGGCGTCGGCGTCGCCTTCGTGCAACGCCACCGCGGCCGTCGTCGCGGCAGCGTCCGCCACCACCAGCCTGCGTAATTCCTCGGCCAGCCCGTCTAGTGCCCCGTGCAGGCCGGGCGGCAGGCTGACCAGCGCCCGGTTGCCGGTGGCCAGCGCGGCGGCGACTTGCAGGGCCAGGCCGAGTGCGGTGGCGGGCAGGCACAGCACGTCGCCGCGTGGCTCCAGCGACCAGGTGTTGCGCTCGCCCACCGGTCCCGCCAGCTCGCGCGCGACCCCCAGGGGAGAGGCCTCGGCCAGCGCGGCACAGCGCGACGCCGCTTGCCTCTCGCCGCGCGCGGCGAGCCAGTCCGACCATTGGCGCGCCGCCGGCGGCGCCGTGCCGCCAAGGGCCGGGACCGGCCGGCTCGCCAGCAGGCGAGCGAGATAAAGCGGCCCGCCCGCCTTCGGCCCGGTGCCCGACAGACGGTGGCCGCCGAACGGCTGCACCCCGACCACGGCACCGATCAGGTTGCGGTTGACGTAGCAGTTGCCCGCCGCCACCCGGGTCGTGGCGCGGGCGATGGTTTCGTCGATGCGGGTGTGCACGCCGAAGGTCAGCGCATAGCCGGTGGCATTGATCGCCTCGATCAACGCGTCGAGCGCACCGCGGCGCCAGCGCAGAACGTGCAGCACCGGCCCGAATACCTCGCGCTCCAGCACGTCGAGCGACTCGATTTCGATCACCGTGGGGGCGACGAAGCTGCCATGGGCACAGGCCGGCGGCAGGCGGGGCGCATGCACGGGCCAGCCGCGCGCCCGCATGGCGGCGATGTGCGCCATGATCGCCTCGCGTGCCGCCGGGGTGATCACCGGGCCGACATCGGTGGCGAGCCGGTCCGGATTGCCCACCGTTAGCTCGGCGATGGCGCCCTTCAGCATGGCCAGCACCCGCTCGGCCACTTCCTCCTGAAGGCACAGGACGCGCAGCGCCGAGCAGCGCTGGCCGGCAGAGTCGAAGGCCGAGGCAAGCACGTCGGTCACCACCTGTTCGGCCAGGGCGGAGGAATCCACGACCAGCGCGTTCTGCCCACCGGTCTCGGCGATGAGCGGAATCGATTTGCCGTGGGGGCTCAGTCGCGCGGCCAGCACGCGGGCGATCAGACGCGCGACATCCGTGGAGCCGGTGAACATGACCCCGTGCACACGTGCGTCCTCGACCAGACGAGCACCGACAGCGCCGTTACCGGGTAGCAGCTGCAGCGCACCCTGCGGCACACCGGCGGCGCAAAGGATAGAGATGCACTGAGCGGCGGTCAGCGACGTCTCCTCGGCCGGCTTGGCAAGCACCACATTGCCGGCGGCGAGCGCCGCGGCAATTTGGCCAGTAAAGATGGAAAGTGGGAAATTCCACGGGCTGATGCAGGCCACCACCCCCAACGGGCGCTCGGCATCGTTGTCGAAGTTCTTAATTTGTTTGGCGTAGTATCGTAAAAAATCAACAGCTTCTCGCACTTCTCCGACAGCGTTCGGCAGCGTCTTGCCGGCTTCACGCACGATCACGCCGAGCAGCGCCGGCAGCCTCGCCTCCATCAGGTCGGCGGCTCGGCGCAGGCAGGTCGCACGTTCCCCGGGCGGTGTGGCCTGCCAGATCGGCGCCGCCGCCTCGGCCTGCGCCAGCGCCGCTTCGATCTGGGCGGGGGAGGCTTCGATCACGTGGCCGATCAGGTCGCGGTGGTCGGCCGGGTTGCGCACCTCACGCGACGGACCCTCCGCCACGCCGTCGCCGAGCATCGGCGCGGCCCGCCGGGGGGTCACCTCTCCGGCCAACAGGGCGGTGGCCAGGGAGGCGAGGCGCTGCTCGTTGGCAAGGTCCACCCCGGCCGAGTTCGGCCGCTCCACACCGAACAACGCGCGCGGCAAGGCGATGAGCGGATGCGCCGCACCGAGCGGCGACACGGCGCGTGCCTGCGCCACCGGGTCGGCTACCAGTTCATCGACCGTCACAGTCGCGTCGCCAAGGCGATTGACAAATGAGGAATTCGAGCCGTTCTCCAGCAACCGACGCACCAGATAGGCCAGCAACGTCTCGTACGATCCGACAGGCGCATAGATGCGGCAAGGGCGGTCGAGCTTGCCGTGCCCCACCACCTCCTCGTAGAGCGGCTCGCCCATGCCGTGCAGGCACTGGAACTCGTAACGGCCAGAGTGGAATTCCGGGCCCGCCATGGTCAGCACGGCGGCCAGCGTCTCAGCGTTGTGGGTGGCGAATTGCGGGAAGGCCGCATCCGGCGCGTCGAGCAGGCGGCGGGCGCAGGCCAGATAGCATACATCGGTATGCAGCTTGCGGGTAAACACCGGAAAGCCTTCCAGCCCCTCGGTCTGGGCCGTCTTGATCTCCGCATCCCAGTAAGCGCCCTTCACCAGGCGGACCATCAGCCGGCAGTTGCTGCGCCGGGCCAGGTCGATCAGCACGTCGATGACGAAGGGCGCGCGTTTCTGGTAGGCCTGGACGACGAAACCGAGCCCGTCCCAGCCGGCCAGCGCGGGGTCGAAGCAGACCGCCTCGAGCAGGTCCAGCGAGATGTCCAGCCGGTCGGCTTCCTCGGCGTCGATGTTCAGCCCGATGCCCGACGCGCGAGCGAGAGCGCAGAGATGGCGGAGCACCGGGAGCAACTCGGCCATGACGCGCTCGCGCTGAGCGCGGCGGTAGCGCGGGTGCAGCGCGGAAAGCTTCACCGATATGCCCGGACCGGCGTAGGGGCCGCGCCCATCGCTGGTGCGGCCGACGGCCTGGATGGCCTGCTCGTACTCGGCCCGGTAGCGGGCGGCATCGGCGGCTGTCATCGCCGCCTCGCCCAGCATGTCGTACGAGTAGCGAAAGCCGCGCGCCTCCAGGCGGCGGGCATTGGCCAGCGCCTCGCTGATGGTCTGGCCGGCGACGAAGTGCTCGCCCATCATCCGCATGGCGACATCGACGCCGCGCCGGATCAGCGGTTCGCCACCGCGGGCGACCAAGCGGACCAGGGCCGCGCTGAGGCCGGATTCGCTGCTGGTGGCGGTGAGGCGGCCGGTGATCAGCAGGCCCCAGGTGGCGGCGTTGACGAACAGCGACTCCGAGGCGCCGAGATGGGCCTGCCAGTCGCCCTGGCCGATCTTTTCGCGGATCAGGGCGTCGCGGGTGGCGCGGTCCGGGATGCGCAGCAGCGCCTCGGCCAGGCACATGAGCGCGATACCGTCCTGGCTGGACAGGGCGTATTCCTGGATCAGCCCCTCGACCGGCCCGCGCGTACCCTTGCCGCGCAGTGCCGACACCAGCCGCCGGGCTAGGGCCTCCGCCTGGGCGGCCTGGGCCGGCGGCAGCGCCGCCTCCTGGAGTAGCAGCGGCAGGCATTCGGGCTCGGGGCGGCGGGTCGCGGCGGTGACCTGGGCACGCAAGACCGATTGCGGCTGGACGGACTGGGCGAAGGCAAGGAAGGGGGCCGGCCCGTCGTCCTCGTCGGCGCCGAGGAACGGAGTTTCGCCGCGCTCGACGCGGTCGAGCGTGTGCAGCACGGCCTGCTTGATGAGCCAGTGCGGGGTGCGGCCGAGGGCGTCGGCACCGAGACGCAGACGCTCACGCAGGGCCTCGTCAACCTTCAGCCCGATGGTGGTGGCCACCATGGCAGCGCCTCCCGGCTGTTTCCGCGGCAAGCGGTAGCACCTGGGCTGAATCAGGTGCAACCGAATTACGGTGGAGGTGCTACCTGGGTAGGCGGAAGCCCGTGCACACCGCCCTTGGTTGCGCTATGCTGGCGGCGACAGCGCGGAGGCAAGATGCCGTTCGACAACACCGGGGATGGTAACGGGGGCGGCCGCCGGCCGGCGCGCAACGTGCTGGGCGGGGCGTTGATACCGTGCTCGTTGGCGCCGATGACCGGATTCTTCCGCAACGGAGGCTGCGACACCGGACCCGAAGATATCGGCAGCCACACCGTGTGCGTGGTGATGACCGCCGGCTTCCTGGCCTTCAGCAAGCGCGCAGGCAACGATTTGTCCACACCCTATCCGGCCCACGGATTCCCCGGGCTGCGGCCGGGCGACCAATGGTGCCTGTGCGCGCCGCGCTGGCGGGAGGCGCTGGAAGCCGGCCAGGCGCCGCCGGTTGTGCTGGAGGCGACGCACGAGGGGGCGCTGCGTCACTGCGCGCTGGACGACCTGCGGCGCCACGCCGCCGGGCCGCCGTGAGCGGCAACCTGTTCGACGCGCTGCCCGCCGGGCCGCCCGGCGAGGAGATTCTCCCACTCGCCGAGGGGGCGGGGGCGCGCGTCGAGCGCATCGTCTCGCGTGGGCATGCGGACCCGCCCGGGTTTTGGTACGACCAGGACCGTCCGGAATGGGTGGCGCTGTTGCAGGGCGAAGCCGCGCTGGAGTTTTCCGACGGCGGAACCGTGCGGCTGCGTCCGGGCGATCACCTCACGATCGCCGCGCATGCACGCCACCGGGTGGCCTGGACGTCCACCGAACCGCCGGCGGTGTGGCTGGCCGTGCATTACCGGGGCTAGCTAGCCAGGACGCGCATTGGCTCAACCACCCCGGCGCGCTATGCTGGGCGACATGCCAAACACCGACACATTGCATGTCCTCGTCACCGGCTTCGAGCCGTTCGGGGGTGAACCCGTCAATCCCTCCATGCAGGCCGTGCTGGGTCTCGCCGCGGATCCGCCGGCCGACATTGTGCTGAGCACCGAAATCCTGCCGGTGTCGCAGGCCCGCACGCCAAAAACCCTGCGCGCGGCGGTGGCCCGGTATCGCCCCGACGTGGTGATCGCCACCGGCGAGGCCAGCGGCCGGGCCGAAGTGTCGGTCGAGCGCGTCGGCATCAACGTCAACGACTTCCGCATCCCCGACAACGACGGCGCCCAGCCCGTCGATGTGCCGGTGATCGAGGGCGGGCCGGCCGCCTATTTCGCCACCATCCCGGTGAAGGCAGTGACGGCGGCGCTGCGGGCAGCGGGCGTGCCGGCGCATGTCTCCAACACCGCCGGCACACATCTGTGCAATCACACGCTGTACCTGCTCGGCCACCTCGCCGCCACCGAGTATCCGGGCATGCGAATCGGGTTCCTGCACCTGCCCGGGCTACCCGAACAGGCCGCCCGCCACCCTGGCCAGCCCAGCATGGCGACGGCAACGATGGTGACGGCACTGCGGGCGGCGATCGCGGCGATCCGCGCCAACGCAGCCGATCCAGGCGTGACCAAAGGGGCGACGCACTGACCTGCGCCGATCGCGCGACGCTCACCAAAGCCTGGATAGCCGGCTGACCTCACGGTCGCGCGCCGCCGCCGCGACGTATTTTGTTCGTGGTTGCGGAGCCGTATGGAACAGATGACGCCAATCGAGACCGAAGCGACCCGGCGCTGCCATGCGATCTACGAGCCGGCCCGCTTGCACGGCCTGGGTCAGGAGTTGCGGGAAGTGCCCGGCCTGCTGCCGTTGGTGAGAGATGCGGCCATGCGCGGCGCGATGGCCAAGCTCTACGGCGTCTACGACATGCGCCGGCGGGACTACGAAACGGCGGCCCACTACAGTGATCTGGCCTGCCGTGACATGCCGGATGATCGCCAGGCCGAGACCAACTGCCTGGTCTCACTGCTGCACTCGGGCGCTTCGACGACGTGGTCTGGCGCGCCGAAGCGGCATTGGCACGCCATCCTGACTGCTTCGACTACCACGATGTCCTCTGCGAGGCCCTCGGCAAGCTCGACCGTCTCGGAGAAGCACGACGCCACGGGACCCTCGCGCTCGCGCTCAAGGACCGGGCGTCGTCCGGGGGTGCCCACGATCTGACGACCGTGCGCATCCCGCCCTTCGATGCGGCGAGCCCGCAGCGCAACGTCATCGCGTTCTCGTTGTTCGGTGCCGCTGACCGGTATTGCCAGGGCGCGCTGGAGAACGCGCGGGGTCGTCCGTTCCTGTATCCCGGCTGGACCTGCCGCTTTTATGTCGATGCGAGCGTGTCCGGCGACATTACCCGCGGACTGGCAGCGCTGGGCGCCCAGATCATGCAGGTCAAGGGGCTCCCGGCAGACACTTTCGGCACTTTCTGGCGCTACCTCGTCGCCGATGACGACGCGGTCGACCGATTCCTGATCCGCGACGCCGACTCGATCATCAACACGCGCGAGCGGGTGGCCGTCGACGAGTGGCTCGACAGCGACCGGCATTTCCACGTCATGCGCGACTACATCACCCATTCGGAGCTTGTGCTCGCAGGGATGTGGGGCGGCGTGCGCGGCGCGCTGCCGCCGCTGCTGCCGGCCATCCACCGCTTCGTGACCGATCCGGTCCACCTGCGCGGGCGGACGGCGGATCAGGAGTTTTTGCGCGATCGGCTCTGGCCGACCATCCGACAGAGCGTCTTGACCCACGACAGCCAGTTCGACTTCGGCGAACGGCGGCAATTTCCCCGCGTCGGGCAACTCCCCCCGGGCCGTTCGGTCGGCGACCGGTTGAGCGATCTCAAACCAGCGTCGCCCGCTCGATCCGGCCCTCAAACGGTACGCGCAGTCCCGCCCAATCCGCCGTAGAGCGCACCGACCCTGCCGAACCAGGCGGCCACCGGGTCGTCCGGCGCGAGCAGGGCAAACGCACTGACGCTGCGCGGCCATTGCAGAGTGCCGAACAGGATGTGGTCGGCATAGCTGGGGCCCTCGCCGCCCAGAAACGCATGTGCCCGCAGCACCAGCCGCACCGGCGCGAGCAGCGCCCGCCAGGCTTCCAGGCGCGCCTCCCGCCCCTCGACCACCGCCTCCAGCGTGGCGCCGAGCGCGGCTTCGCGGCTGGCGCGGAAATACGCCTGGTCCTGCGGCGCCAGCACATCGAAGATGTCGCGCACCACCATGCGGGCGATGCCCGGATGGAGGCCGGCGTCGGCCCAGCCGTTGATGAAGCGCGCATGCGCCCGACCCACGGGGCCGCCGAACAGGCTGGGACGGTCGGGATAGGTGTCTTCCAGGTACTCGGCGATGGTCCAAGAATCGAACACCACGCGGTCGCCATCGACGATCACCGGCACCCGGCCCTGGCCGGAGAAAGCGATCCGATCCTTCTCGGTGAAGCGCCAGGGGACCGTCTCGATGGCCAGTCCCTTGTGCGCCAGCGCCATCTTCGTGCGCCAGCAATAGGGGCTGAAGCGCAGCGCAGGGTCGGCGCCGGCGAGGTCGTACAACGTCACGGACATGCTCCCACTCCCTCCGGTCGGAGCGGCAACCTAGACCGATTCCGGACGCGCTGGAATCGCTCTATCCCAGGAATGGTAGATCGACCCCGAAGGTCTGCAGCAGCAGCAGCACGTTCAGCGCCAGCACCACGGCCGTCGCCGCTATCGCGGTGACCTGAGTAAGCGGGCTGTTGACGAGACTGCCCATCACGCGGCGGTCGCCCGTCAGCACCAGCAGCGCCACCATCGGCACCGGCAGGGCCAAACTGAGCACCACCTGGCTCCAGATCAGCGACGACGTCACGTTGGCGCCCAACCCGATCAGCACGAAGGCCGGCGCCATGGTGACCGCACGGCGCAGCCAGATCGGAATGCGGAAATGGACGAAATCCTGCATGATCGTCTGACCGGCCATGGTGCCGACCACGGAACTGGAATAGCCCGACGCCAGCAGCGACAGCGCGAACACCAGCGCCGCCCCGCCGCCGAGCAGCGGCACCAGCGTGTGATAGGCGGCCTCGATTTCGGCCACCTCGGAGTGGCCCTGATGGAACGCCGCTGCGGCCATCGTCACCATGGCCATGTTCACCAGCCCCGCCCCGCCCAGCGCCACCATCACCTCGATGTTGGAAAAGCGCAGCACGGCGCGGCGCTCGGCCATGGTCGGCGCCGGCATGCGGTTCTGCGTCAGGCTGGAGTGCAGATAGATCGCGTGCGGCATGACGGTGGCGCCGACGATACCCACCGACAGCCAGACGGCATCGGCATCCGGCAGCATCGGCACGACCGAGCCGTAGGCAAACCCGCCCCAGTCGGGCGGCGCCACAAACAATTCCACCACGTAGGCCAGCCCGATCGCCGCGACGAAGCCGCCGATGACCAGTTCGAGCGGCCGGAAACCCCGGTTTCCCAGCGTCAGCAAGGCATAAATGACGATCCCGCTCGCCACCAGGCAGGGGAACAGCGACAAGCCGGTGAGCAGCGACAGGCCCAACGCGCCGCCGATGAACTCGGCGAGGTCGGTCGCCATGGCCGCCACCTCGCTGACCCCCCACATCGCCCACACCACGGCGGGGCGGAAGCGGTCGCGGCTGTTCTGGGCCAGGCTGGCGTCGGTGGCGATGCCGAGCTTGGCCGACAGCGCCTGGAACAGCATGGCGACCACGTTGGCGATCAGCACCACCCACAGCAGCGAGTAGTTGTACTTGGCGCCGGCCTGGATGTTGGTGGCGAAGTTGCCCGGGTCCATGTAGGCGATCGAGGCGATCACGGCCGGGCCGGCGAAGGGCAGGAAGGCGCGCAGGCCGCGGCGCCGGCCGGCCAGCGATTCCCGCCCCGCCACTACGGTGCGCTCGCTCAGACTCAGACGCGGTATTACGGTATCGCTCATCCCTGCCTCCGTACATCGCCGGCCTCGCTCTCGGAAGCCCTGGCAGCAAAATGTAGCCTTGACTACAATTGTGATGCGAGATATCGGTATTCCTCGCCGTATGTCAACGCCAGTTCGCCTGCCCTGAGTGCTCACAAAATTGCGATCCTGCCCGAACTCGACCGACCGATGGAGCTGACCCAGTGGCCCACCATCCGGCCCACCACACCCAAGCGACCGAATTGCCGGCCGAGCCGACCCAGGCGCGCCGCTTCGGCAAGACCCGGACGGCGCTGTCCGCCGTCGTGCTGGAGGATTACGCCGAGTTGATCGCTGATCTGTTGGCCGCCGACGGCGAGGCACGGCCGACCGATATCGCGCGGCGCCTCGGCGTCTCGCACGCCACCGCCATCAACAACATCGCCCGGCTGAAGCGCGAGGGGCTCGCCACCGCACGTCCCTATCGCGGCGTGTTCCTCACCGAGGCCGGCGAAAAACTGGCCACAAGGATGCACGCGCGCCATCGGCTGGTGGTGGACCTGCTACGGGCGGTCGGCGTGCCGGCAGAGGCCGCCGAACAGGACGCCGAGGGCATCGAACACCACGTCTCCGAGGCAACGCTGCACGCTTTTTCCCGGTTTCTGAAGCAACACGGGGAATAAGCCTCGACTATCCTACGGCCGGACCTGCGCCATGTACAAAGTGTGAAGCGGGTCGTCCGGGGCGCCGCGTGCCGCGACGTCCGTGCGCTGCCAGTCCAGGCCGCACTCTGTCATCCGTGCCTCGAAGCGTGGCGACGGGTCGGCCGACCAGACCGCCAGCCGCCCACCCGGAGTCAGTGCCGCGCGCAGCCGGTGCAATCCCTTGGTTGTGTACAGCGTCGCGTTGTCCGCCAGCATGGCGGCGTCCGGTCCGTTATCGACGTCGAGCAGAATGGCATCGAAGGCTGCCTCGTCCAGCAGCGTGGCGACATCGGCGCGGCACACCGCGACCCGGGCATCGTCCAGCGGCCGACCCGCGAGACCAGCCAGCAGGCCGCGGTTCCAGTCCACCACTTGCGCGAACATCTCCACCACCGTGACGCACGCGGCCGCGGGCAGCGCGTCGAGCGCCGCGCGCAGCGTGTAGCCCATGCCCAGGCCGCCGATCAGTACTCGCGCCGCCCCGGCCAGGCCGGTGCAAGCCAGCCGTCCCAGCATCTGCTCGGAATGGTACGCGCGGTTGGACATCAGGTCCCAGCCGTCACAACGGATCTCGAAGATACCGCCGCGCCGGCGCAACACCAGGCACTCTCCGCCCGGCGCCTCGGCGCGCGCCAGTTCCGTCCAGGGTTCTATGTGCCGGCGTCCATGTCGTGCAGCTTGGCAACGCGGCGGCGAAAATCGGCGTCGGTGGAAAAGCGCGCGGCGAGGAAGGCGCTGATCAGGTCGCGCGCCAGCCACGGCCCGACGATCTGCGCGCCGAGGCACATGACGTTGACGTCGTCATGCTCCACGCCCTGGTGGGCGGAGTGCACGTCGTGGCACACCGCGGCGCGGATACCTTTCATCTTGTTGGCGGCGATCGCGGCGCCGACGCCGGTGCCGCACACCATGATGCCGCGTTGCGCCTCGCCGGAGATGATTTTCGCCGCCACGCCGCGCGCAATGTCGGGAAAATCAACGGGCTGGTCATCGAACGAGCCGACATCGATGACCTCGTGGCCGAGTGCCGCCAGGTGTTCCAGCACGTTTTTCTTCAGCAACCAACCCGCATGGTCGGATCCAACGACGAGGCGCATTGCAGTTTCCTTCACGATGGTCGGGAAGCGGTCGCGCGGTTTCCGCCGCGCGGCCGCGCTTGCGGTCAGCTCCGCATCTCGGCGGGCAGGTCGAAGCCGTAGTACTTCTTGAAGATGGCATTCAGTTTGCCGTTCTTCAGATTCACCGTGATCCACTCGTTCACTTTCGCCAGCAGCCTGGGCTCGCCCTTCTTGACGCCGACGGCGAGGTCAAAATTGGTGATCACGAACTTGGGCTCGAAGCCGCGAGCGGGATTCTTCAGGCCCATTTGGATCACCTGCGATGCCGAGGTCGCGACGATATCGGCCTGCCCGGTCACCGCGGCGGTCAGCAGCGTCGCGTCGTCCTCATAGCGCTGCATGCGGAAGCCGTGTTCCGCGGCAATCGCCGACAGCATGGTGTCCTGCGTGGTGCCACGCGTCACTGCCACCGCGCGTCCCTTCAGATCGGCGTAGTCCTTCAGCGCCAGATCTTTCTTGGCGCCGATGACCGATTGCAGCACCGCGTAGGCCTTGCTGAAGTCGATCACCTGGGCCCGTTCAGGCGTGACCGAAAGAGTCGAGATGCAGATATCGGCCTTGCCGGTCTGCAGGTTCGGGATGCGGGTGGCGCCGGTGGTCTGCACGAATTCCAGTTCCACGCCCCAGTCCTTGGCCAGCAACTGGGCCACCTCCACATCGGCGCCGGTCGGTTGCATCTTGTCATCCACCATGCCGGCCGGCGGCAGGGCCAGGTCGGTGGCGATGCGGATCTTCTTGGCCTTCGTGACATCGTCGAGCACGTCGGCCCGCGCGGCAAACGGTGCCAGCGCCAGCATTCCCGTCGATATCAGCAGCATCCGGCGTTGCATTTTTCTCTCCCTTGCTGTTTTGTCTAGGTCACAGAACGCTACCCACGAACTGTCGCAAGTCCGGCGTCGCCGGGGCAGCCAGGATGTCCGGGGGCCCGATCTCCCAGGCGCGGCCCTCGTGCATGAACACGATCTGGTCGGCGATGCGGCGGGCGAATCCCATTTCGTGGGTTACCATCACCATCGTCATGCCCCGCCGCGCCAAATCCTCGATGACGCGCAACACCTCGCCGGTCAGCTCGGGGTCGAGCGCCGAAGTGACCTCGTCGAACAGCATCACCTTGGGCTCCATGGCGAGCGAGCGCGCGATGGCGGCGCGCTGCTGCTGGCCGCCGGAAAGCTGTTCGGGCCAAGCGTACGCCTTGTCGGCCAGGCCAACCTGGCCCAGCACGCGCTCCGCCAGCGCCTCCGCCTCGGCGCGGCCCAGGCGTTTGACCATGCGCGGCGCCAGGGTGATGTTCTGCAGCACGGTCAGGTGCGGGAACAGGTTGTAGCTCTGGAACACCATGCCGACGTCGAGCCGCAGCTTGCGCAATACGAGGCCGGGGTCGCTCACCAGATGGCCGCACACCACGATCTCGCCGGCATCAATGCGCTCCAGCCGGTCGATACAGCGCAGCGCCGTGCTTTTGCCGGAACCGCTGCGGCCGATGATGGCGGTGACGGAACCGGGCGCCACCTCGAAGGACACCCCGTTCAGAACGTGTATGGGGCCGAAGCTCTTGTGGACATCGCGCAATATCACGACGGGCCCGCTCATGGCGCGGCGCCCTCGACGGGTGCGAAGCCGGAGCGGGCCTCTAATCTCCGGCTCAGCCGCGACAGCGGATAACAGATGGCGAAATAGGTGGCGGCGATCAGGACGAAGATCGGGAAGGGCTCCAGCAGCGAGTTGTTGATGATCTGCCCGGCGCGCGCGAGCTCGACGAAGCCGATGGCGGATGCCAGCGACGTGCTCTTGATGATCTGTACCATGAACCCCACGGTCGGCGGCGTGGCGATGTGCACGGCCTGCGGCAGGATCACGCGGAACAGCCGCTGGGCGCGGCTCAGCGCCAGGCACTCGGCCGCCTCCCACTGCGCCCGCGGCACCGCCTCGATGGCGGCGCGCCAGGTCTCGCCAAGATAGACGCCAATGTAGAGGTTCAGCGATGCACCGGCCGCCAGCAGCGGCGGCACGGGAACGCCGATGGCGGGCAGGCCGAAATAGGAGAGAAAGAGGATCACCAACAGCGGCGTGCCCTGCACGAGCTGCACGATCACACCGGAGGCGACCCGCACGATGCGCGCGCCGGAGATGCGGCACAGCGCCACCATGAAGGCCAGCACGCCGCCGCCCAGGAAACCGAGCGCCGACAACAGCACCGTCCACAGCGCGCCGCGGCCGAGGAATTCCAGGTGGCTGAAGGTGAAATGCCCGCCCATGCGCGTCCTCAGATCGCCGTGCCGAGGCAGCGGCGGCGCACGAACAGCACCTGCCCCAGCGCCCAGAACGCCGCACGCAGCAACAACGACAACACCACGTACATTACCGCGACGATGATGTAGGTCTCGAAGGCCCGGTAGGTGTCGGACTGGATGAAATTGGCCGCCGCCGTCAGCTCCTCGGCGGAGATCTGCGAACACACCGAGGAGGCCAGCATCAGCAGCACGAACTGGCTGGTCAGCGCCGGCCAGACCCGCTCGACGGCGGGCGGGAAGATGATGTGGCGGTACACTTGCAGCCGCGACAGACCCAGCGTTTCGCCGGCCTCCACCTGGCCGCGCGCCACCGAATCCAGACCGGCTCGCACAATCTCGGCCGAATAGGCGCCCACGTTGATGCACAGCGCCGCGATCGCGACCGTGACGGCGGGCAGCGACAGCCCCAGACTGGACAGACCAAAATAGACCAGAAAAATCTGCACCAAGAACGGCGTGTTGCGCACCAGCTCGATGTAAACGCCGCAGATCCGCGCCACCCAGTGCACCGAGCCGCGGCGCCCGACCGCGCAGACCACGCCGATGGCGAAGCCCAGCAGCGTCGCCACCGCAGCCAGTTCCAGCGTCATCCAGGCGCCGCCCAGCAGCATCGGCCAACGCGCAAGCACGGCTCCGAAGTCGAGCGTGATGCCCATGCGCGCCGCGCCCGTCAGCCGCGAATCTGGTTGGTCATGCGATCGTAAACGCGGAACAGCGCCTGGTTGCCGTTGCCACCCTCGCCATGAGCGCGCGCATCGACGTACTGGGTGGTCACCAGGGCGGTGCCAGGCAGCGGCACCGACAGCCCCTGCGCCAGTTCCTGTACCAGGCGCAGATCCTTGAACATCAGATCGATGCGGAACCCGGCACCGGCGTCGCCGGCGATCATGGCGGGGCCGAGCCGGTCCAGCATCCAGGATGCCGCCGAGCCGCCCAGCAGCACGGTGCGCATCTTGTCCAGATCGACACCGGCCGCCCGGCCCAGCGCGATCGCCTCGCTCACGGCCTGGAGGTTAATGGCGACGACCAGCTGGTTGCACAGCTTCACGGTCTGCCCGGCGCCGGCATCGCCGAGATGGGTGATGGTCGTGCCCATGGCGGCGAAATAGGGCTGCGCGTGGGCGAAATCCGCCGCCTCGCCGCCGGCCATGATGGACAGCGTGCCGGCCTTCGCCCCGGCCGGCCCGCCGGAGACCGGCGCGTCGATGAAGCCGA
Source organism: uncultured Acetobacteraceae bacterium (assembly GCA_964459005.1). GTDB lineage: Bacteria > Pseudomonadota > Alphaproteobacteria > Acetobacterales > Acetobacteraceae > Rhodovastum. Next base: position 23,027 of record CAYWOW010000004.1, on the reverse strand, counting down.
TGCCGCGCTCGCGCAGCACGGCGTGCATGCGCCGCACCGCCTGCGGCGAAATGGTGCTCATGTCGGCGATCAGCCGGCCCGCCGGCGGATGCTCCGCCAGCCCGCCCGGGCCAAGCACGACTTCCTCTACCTGCGGCGTGTCGGGCAGCATGGTGACGACGAAATCCGCGCCATTGGCCGCATCGGCCACCGAAGCGGCCGCCGTCGCGCCGTCGGCGACGGTGGTGGCGATCGCGGCCGCGACCACATCGTAGGCGCGCACGGCGTAACCTGCCTTGAGGAGGTTGCGTGCCATTTCGCGACCCATCGTGCCGAGGCCGATGAAGCCGACGGTGCCCTTGTTGCCCGGATTTGTCATGAGGAATGCGGTTCCTTTGTCGTGGCAGGGCTGGTGCGAGAATGTCCCACTATATGTTGAAACTTTCCAGCCGGTTGTCGCCATACAGGACCTATACGGCCCCGGCACCCGGCGCAAGGACCGTGCAGGCCATGCAGCTCACTGCGGTCAAGCCGGGCAAGAGCGGCCCTGCCGCGGGCCTGTCATCCGGGCGCCTCCTCGGGTCCGGGATTATGCCAACAGCCAACCGCGGCGATGATTGCGTCGGCACCCCAACCTCGGCGACGGTAAGGCAGAACCGGATGATGGGCCTTGAGCACCGGGTCCACAACCGCCCAGGCGGCCTCAACCGCATCCTCCCGGGTGAAGAGCGCCCCGTCGCCGGCCAAGGCGTCGCCCAGGAGTCGCTCATAGGGTGATTCCTCCCCGGGCTGTTGTTCGACCAGGTAGAGTTCCCGCTGTTGGCCAACGAACTCCTTCCCGGCACGTTTGACGCGAGCGGCCACCGCGATGGCGCTGCCCTTCGTGCCCGTGTCCAGCCACCCCTGATACAATTATATAATGACCTGTCCTGCGTTGGCCGGGATGGTGGCCTCGCCGCGATGGTGGCGCACCTGTCGGCGTCTCCCCGTCCCAGGGGGCATGCGCCCCGACGCCCGGAGCGCTATCAATCGCAACTATGTTCCCTCCGGGGCGGTCGATTAAAATGGATTTCTCGCCGCCGACGTGTCAGCATCCTGATTCTTGGGCGCCTCCTTTGGCGTTGGGACGCACGGCAGTCCGAATTATAAAATCCGACCCCGGGATGACCGCCGGGAGCCTGCGTGTCCGCAGCCGAACGGTGGCGGATAATTCAGGAGGGGGACTCGGGACCCTCTCCTTAACATCGGGTGACGGTGCCAGTATCGGGCCGCGTCACTCGTTACACCGACTGAAGGGGCGTGACGGACCCGGGGAACGCCCCGCTGCGTTAGGAGTCTGCGAATGAGCGCTGATGATTTCAGATCGCGGTTCTCGAGCCACTTCGAGCAGCGTCGTGACGCTGAGATGTCGCTCGAATCCTATCTCGACCAGAGCCGCAGCAACCCGCGGATGTATAGCAGCGCTGCCGAGCGACTGCTGATGGCGATCGGCGAGGCCGAAATCGTGGATACCTCGCGCGACCCGCGGCTTGGCCGTATCTTCGCCAACCGTACCATCCGCTGCTATCCCGCCTTCGCGGAATTCCACGGCATGGAGGAGACGATCGAGCGCATCGTCGGCTTCCTGCGCCACGCCGCCCAGGGACTGGAGGAGCGCAAGCAGATCCTCTACCTGCTCGGGCCCGTCGGCGGCGGCAAGTCCTCGCTCGCCGAGAAGCTCAAGGAACTGATCGAGCATGAGCCGATCTATGTGCTCAAGGCGGGCGAGGAGATCAGCCCGGTGTTCGACAGCCCGCTCGCCCTGTTCTCCGACCCGCAGATGGCGGCGAGCCTGGAAGCCGAATACGCCATCCCGCGCCGCGCCATCCGCGGCCCGATCAGCCCGTGGGCGCTGAAGCGGCTGGGCGAGTTCGGCGGTGACGCCTTCCGCTTCACCGTCATGCGCATGATGCCGAGCCGGCTGCGCCAGATCGCGGTGTCCAAGACCGAGCCGGGCGACGAGAACAACCAGGACATCTCCACCCTCGTCGGCAAGGTCGATATCCGCAAGCTGGAGAGCTTCGCGCAGAACGATCCCGATGCCTACAGCTTCTCCGGCGGACTGAACCGGGCCAACCAGGGCCTGCTCGAGTTCGTCGAGATGTTCAAGGCGCCGATCAAGATGCTGCACCCCCTGCTGACCGCCACTCAGGAGGGCAACTACGTCGGCACCGAGAACATCGGCGCCCTGCCCTACCAGGGACTGGTCCTGGCCCACTCGAACGAGGCGGAGTGGCAGACCTTCAAAAACAACCGCAACAACGAGGCCTTCATCGACCGCATCTACGTCGTCAAGGTGCCGTACTGCCTGCGGGCGACCGAGGAGCAGAAAATCTACGGCAAGATGCTGGCATCCTCCGAACTGGCCGAAGCCCCCTGCGCCCCCGGCACCATCGAGATGCTGGCCCGTTTCGCCGTGCTCAGCCGGCTGAAGGAGCACGCCAACTCCAACCTGTTCAGCAAGCTGCGCGTGTATGACGGCGAGGCCATCAAGGAACAGGACCCGCAGGCGCGCAGCGTGCAGGAATACCGCGACGCCGCGGGCGTCGACGAGGGCATGGCCGGCATCTCCACCCGCTTCGCCTTCAAGGTACTGTCGCAGACCTTCAACTACGACAGCACCGAGATCGGCGCCGACCCGGTGCACCTGATGTTCGTGCTGGAGCGGCTGGTCCGTCAGGAGCAGTTTCCCGACGATCTCGAGAAGAAGCTGATCAACTTCGTGAAATCGATGCTGGCGCCGCGTTACGCAGAGTTCATTGGCAATGAGATCCAGAAAGCCTATCTGGAATCCTATGGCGACTACGGCCAGAACCTGTTCGAGCGCTATATCGCCCTGGCCGACGCCTGGATCGAGGACGCCGACTTCAAGGACCCCGACACCGGCACACTCATGAGCCGCGACGAGCTGAACGGAGAGCTGACCAAGATCGAGAAACCCGCGGGCATCGCCAACCCCAAGGATTTCCGCAACGAGGTGGTCAAGTTCGCGCTCCGCGCCAAGGCTCGCGACGGCGGCCACATGCCGCGCTGGACCGCCTATGAGAAAATCCGCGAGGTCATCGAGCGCCGCATGTTCAGCCAGGTCGAGGAACTGCTGCCGATCATTTCCTTCGGCGCCAAGAAGGACGTGGACACCGAGCGCAAGCACGACGACTTCATCGCCCGCATGAAGGAACGCGGCTACACCGAGCGCCAGGTGCGCCGTTCCGTCGAGTGGTTCATGCGGGTGCAGAAATCGGGGTGAGTGCCGTCCACACGCCGCAGTAAAGGGTCCGGATACCGCCATGATGATCGTCGACCGTCGCCCGAATCCCCAAGGCAAGAGTCTGCCCAACCGGCAGCGCTTCCTGGTTCGGGTGAAGGCGCAGGTGCGCCGCGCGGTCGCCGACAGCATCGACCGTCGGCGCATTTCCGACGTCGGCGCCGACGAAGAGGTGAAGGTCCGCGTCGCCGGCACCAGCGAACCCGCTTTCCGCGGGGCCGGCGGGGCCGACGGCGACTACGTGCTGCCCGGCACTGGCACGCTGAACCGCGGCGACCGCATCCCCAAGCCGCAGGGCGGCGGCGGTGGGCGCGGCCGCGAAGCCGCCGATTCCGGCGGCGGCGAGGACAGCTTCGAGTTCACCCTCACGCGCGAGGAATTCCTCGACTGCTTCTTCGAGGAGCTCGAACTGCCCCGCCTGACCCGTACCGAACTCGGCGAGGCCATGCTGAGCAAGCCGCGCCGCGCCGGCTTCTCGATCGCCGGCCAGCCGACGGCGCTCGACGTGCGCCGCACCATGCGCAACAGTCTGGCGCGGCGGGTGGCGCTGCGCCGCCCCGATCGCGAAGACCTCGAAGCCGCCGAGCGGGAAGTGATCGAGGCCGTTGCGGCCGGCGACGATGCCCGCCTCGCCGCCGCCCGCAATGCGCTCGACCTGATGCTGCGCCGCATCGCGCGCATCCCCTTCATCGACCCGATCGATGTGCGCTACCACCGCCACGAGCGCGTCCGCCTGCCCGCCTCGGACGCCGTGATGTTCTGCCTGATGGACGTCTCCGGTTCGATGACGGAACACATGAAGGGCCTGGCCAAGCGCTTCTTCATGCTGCTGCACCTGTTCCTGGAGCGAAAATACGACCGCGTGCACGTGGTGTTCATCCGCCACACCGAGCGCGCGCAGGAAGTAGACGAAGAAACCTTCTTTCGCTCACGCGAGACCGGCGGCACCGTGGTGTCCTCGGCGCTGGCCGAGATGCTGCGCGTGCAGGCCGAGCGGTTTCCGCCTGGCGCCTTCAACATCTACGTCGCCCAGGCCTCGGACGGCGACAACATGCACGCCGACGCCAGCGCTGTCGTGGCGCTGATGGCGCGCATCCTGCCGCTGGTGCGCTATTTCGCCTATGTGGAAACCGGCCAGGGCGAGGAGGAGCGGTTCGGTGCCGCGCCAGGGCAGGAGACCAGCCTGTGGAGCACCTATCGCGCCATCGCCGAGGGCGGCGCCCGTCAGCTCGCCATGCGCCGGATGGCCGAATTGCGCGACGTCTGGGGCGTGTTCGCCGAGTTGTTCCGCAAGGACCCGGTGGGAGTGGTGCCGTGACCCTGCTGTTCGACGGCGCCGAGTGGGATTTCGCCAAGCTCGACGCCACCTACCGGGCTTGCGAGGAAATCGCCTGCGGCGAACTCGGCCTGACCCCCTATCCCAGCCAGATCGAGGTCATCACCTCCGAGCAGATGCTCGACGCCTATTCCTCGGTCGGCTTGCCGCTGATGTACCGGCACTGGAGCTTCGGCAAGCGCTTCGCCCGCGACGAGTTGCTCTACCGCGCCGGCATGCAGAGCCTGGCTTATGAAATCGTCATCAACTCGAACCCCTGCATCGCCTATCTGATGGAGGAGAACACGATGGCGATGCAGGCGCTGGTGATCGCACACGCCTGCTTCGGCCACAACCACTTCTTTCGGTCCAATCACCTGTTCCGCCAGTGGACGGACGCCGAAGGCATTTTCGATTATCTCGCTTTCGCCCGCCGCTTCGTCGCCGAATGCGAGGAGCGGCACGGGCTGGCCGCGGTGGAGCGCATCCTGGATGCGGCGCACGCACTGCAAGGCCAGGGCGTGCACCGCTACCTGCGGCGCAAGTGGCGGCTGGCCGACGAGGAAGAGCGCGCCCGCGCCCGCCAGCGCTATGAGGAAGAAAGCCACAACCCGCTGTGGAGCACGGTGCCGGGCAGCGACCGCCCGGCGACGAGCGCGCGCGCCGTCAACCAGGCCAAGGCGACACTCAACCTGCCTGAGGAAAATCTTCTTTATCTGTGCGAGAAGCACGCCCCTGGGCTACGCGGCTGGCAGCGCGAGTTGGTCCGTATCGTCCGCGTGGTGGCCCAGTATTTCTATCCTCAGCAGCAGACCAAGCTGGCCAACGAGGGCTGCGCGACCGCCGTGCACTACGCCATCATGACGCGGCTGCACGACCGCGGCCAAATCGGTGACGGCGCCTATCTGGAATTCCTCGCCTCCCACACCGCGGTCACCCGCCAGCCGACCCTGGCTGACGCCAATTTCCAGGGCTGGAACCCGTACGCGCTCGGCTTCGCCATCATGCGCGACATCGAGCGCATCTGCACCGAACCCGATGCGGAGGATGCGCTCTGGTTCCCGGCCTTCGCCGGCAATAACGACCCCTGGGGCACACTGCGCGAGGCCTGGGCGGAATACCGCGACGAAAGCCTGGTACGCCAGTTCCTCGGCCCCAAGGTGATGCGTGCCTTCCGCATGGTGAACCTGAACGACCAGGCCAATGAGCCGGCCTACGAAGTCACCGAAATCCATGATGACAGCGGCTATCGCCGCATCCGTTCGCTGCTCGCCGACCACTACGACCCCGCCCGGGCGGCGCCGCTGATCGAAGCGACCGACGTCGACCTTGCCGGTGACCGCAGCCTGAAGCTCACCTATCTCTCCCGCCACAAGCAGCGGTTGCATGACGCCTCGGCGCGCCAGACGCTGGCGCACTTACAGGCGCTGTGGGGCTACAAGGTCACGCTGCAGGAAATCGACGCCGACACCGATCGCGTCCTGGGCGAACTCAGCGCCGAGGCTTGAACGGGCCCTTCACAATTTTGCGATTTGCATAACCGCACTTAGCTGGTTGCATAGGCGCCGGGAAACCGGCAGCTATCCGGGGCAGACGGACCGGCCGCAATGAGCCGGACGCAGAGGGGAAGGAGTCCAGCGAATGCTGACAAACAATGTCACGCGCCGGAAGGCGCTGAAAATCGGCGCGGCGGCGGCGGCATTGCCACTGGTGCACATCCGCACCGCCGGGGCGGCAGGCAAGGTCTCGATCGGCTTTTGGGACCATTGGGTGCCGGCGGGCAACGACGTGATGAAAAAGCAGGTCGCCGCATTCGCCGAGAAGAACAAGGTCGAGGTGCAGGCCGATTTCATCACCACCATCGGCAACAAGAACCTGCTGACCATCGCCGCCGAGGCGCAGGCCAAGACCGGTCACGACGCCCTGGCTTTCCCGACCTGGAATGTGCTGGCCTACGCCGATAGCCTGGAGCCGGTCGATGACGTGATGGGCCGGCTCACCACGAAATACGGCCAGACCAACAAGGTGGCCGAGTACCTGGCCAAGGTGAAGGGCCATTGGCTCGCCATCCCCACCTCGTCCGGCACCCAGATGAAGGGGCCTTGCGCGCGCATAAGCATCATGAAGGAGGCCGCCGGCCTCGACCCGGTGGCGATGTTCCCCGCCAATGCCGGCCCCGCGCCGGGCGCGGAGTCGTGGACCTATGATGCCCACCTCAAGGCTGCCGAAGCCTGTGCCAAGGTCGGCAAGGCCTTCGGCATCGGCCTCGGCACCACGCCCGACTCGGTCGATACCGCCGGTGCTCTGTTCGCCGCCTATGGCGCCGAGTTGGTCAACGCCAAAGGCGATATCACGGTGAAGTCCGACGCGGTGCGCGAGGTGCTGGAGTACGCCCAGCGCCTGGTCAAGGTGCTGCCGAAAGACGCCGTCAGCTATGACGACGCCTCCAACAACCGAGCCCTCATCTCGGGCCAGAGTGCGCTGATCTGGAACCCGCCCTCGGCCTGGGCGGTCGCCAAGCGTGACAACCGGCCGGTCGCCGAGGACAGTTGGACCTTCACCGCACCGACCGGCCCGAAGGGCCGGTTCGTGCCCCACGTGCCGTTTTTCTGGGGTATCTGGAAGTTCAGCCAGAACAAGACGGCGGCCAAGGACCTGATCGACTACCTGATGCAGCGCGAGCAGGTTGAGGCCCGATGCAACGTCGTCGAGGGTTACGACATCCCGCCGTTCGACAGCATGCTCGACTTCAAGGTGTGGGAGAACGTCGAGCCTCCCAAGGGCACCGTTTACAACTATCCGGTTCGCCTCCAGCACAAGGGCGTGGCGCACATCGCAGCGCTGCCGGCGCCGCCGGAGATCGCGGTGCAGATCTACAACCAGGGCACCATGCCGACGATGTTCGCCAAGCTGCTGAGCGGCCAGTCCATCAACGACGTGATTGCCTGGGCGCAGAACGAGCTCGAGGGCTTCGTCGGCTGAGTTTGCGCCAGTGACCGGCGGGTCCCGGACCCGGGATCCGCCGCCCTGAGACAACAATAACGGGGACGCACCATGGCCGACGCCTCCACGCTGGCAGTCTCCTTCATGCCGACGCGTCGTGTCGCGCGTCACGGCAGCATGCACCGGCTGATGCGACACCGATCGACGGTCGCCCTGCTGATGTGCTCGCCGCTGTTCGTGCTGATCGGTGGCCTGGTGGTGTATCCGGCGATCTACGCGATCTACCTCTCCATGCTGAACAAGGGCATGACGCAGTTCGTCGGCCTTCACAATTTCGCCTTCCTGCTCAAGCGCGACACTTTCCGGCTCGTCATCTTCCAGAGCTGTCTGTTCGCGGTCAGCGCGGTGGTCATGAAAGCCTTCATCGGCTTCGTGCTGGCGCATCTGATGCATAACATCCCGAGTGGCCGGCAACGCATCTGGCGCGGCCTGCTGCTGGTGCCCTGGGTGATCCCGCTGGCGCTGTCCACGTTGGGCTGGTGGTGGCTGTTCGACCCCTCCTACTCCGCCTTCAACTACGTGCTGAACGTTTTCGGCTTCCCCACCGTCGCCTGGCTCGGGGAGGCCTGGCCGGCGCGGCTCTGCATGATCACGGTGAATGTCTGGTTCGGCACGCCGTTCTTCATGATCATGTATCTGGCGGCACTGAAGTCGGTCCCCGAGCAGCTTTACGAGGCGGCGGCCATCGACGGCGCCGGGGCGCTTCAAAAGCTGTTCTTCGTGACCCTGCCGATGATGCGGAACATCATTTCCATCACCGTGCTGTTCAGCCTGATCGTGACCTTCGCCAACTTCGACATCGTGCGAATCCTCACCAACGGCGGACCCGAGAGCAAGACCCACGTCTTCGCCACCTATGCGTTCCAGGTCGGCATCCAATCCGGCAACATCCCGCTCGGTGCCTCGGTCAGCCTGTTCATGTTCCCGCTGCTGGCGGTGTTCGCCTTCTTCGTGCTGCGCAACGTGACGCGGCGCACCAAGGAGATCGCGGCATGAGCGGCGCGGTGGCCACCGCTGGCGTGCTGGCGCCGGTGCGTCGGCATGCCAGCCTGCATCGCCAGCGCGTCTGGGCGCTGTGGGGCAGCTATGCCGCGCTCGCGGTGTTCGTCATCATGTTCCTGGTGCCACCATTTTACATGGTGATGACCAGCCTGAAGTCGTCGGCCGAGATTTCCGCCCAGGCCGGCGATCCGTGGATCGTCCACCACCCGACCCTGCAGAACTTCGTCGACCTGTTCATGATGCCGAACTTCCGCCGCTTCTTTCTGAACTCGGCGATGATCACCGCCGTCACCGTCTCGGTTTCCATGGTGATTTCCGTGCTCGCGGCGTTCGGACTGGCGCGCATGGGGTTCAAGGGCAGCCAGACGCTGGCCACCGGCGTGTTCCTGACCTACCTGATCCCGAACTCGCTGCTGTTCATCCCGCTGTTTCAGATCATCGGCGCGCTCGGCCTGATCAACAATGTCTGGGCGCTGGCGTTGATCTACCCGACGCTCGCGGTGCCGTTCTGCACCTGGATCATGATCGGCTATTTCAGCTCGATCCCCCGCGAACTGGATGAAGCGGCCCTGATCGACGGCGCCGGTTATTTGCAGATGTTGTTACGCATTTTTATCCCGGTGGCGTTGCCTGGAATCATTGCCGCCACTATTTTTGCCTTTACTGTGTCATGGGGTGAGTTTCTTTACCCGATGGCCTATCTCTACTCGTCCGACCAGATGGTGCTGACGGTCGGCATCATCAGCGATCTGATCCGCGGCGATGTGTTCGAGTGGGGCCGGATCATGGCGGGGTGCGTGCTGGCCGCCGCGCCCCCGATCGTCATCTATGCGTTCCTGATGGACTACTACATCGCCGGCCTGACCGCCGGCGCCACCAAGGGCTGACAGGCGCCGGACGCCGCAGGGCAAGGCCGGGGCGAGGCCGGCCTTGCTTCACCCGCTTGCCTGCCCGCGCAGCGGCGGGGGTTGTCTCACGCCCCCGCCAGTCGCATACCCGTGCCCCGATAGTTGCATAGATGTCGAACACATGTAGCTCTATCGGAACGGACAGGCCGGACACAATGAGCCGGCCGCGCAGGGAGTTCAAGAAATGCTGACAGGCAAAGTAACGCGCCGGAAGGCGCTGAAAATCGGCGCGGCGGCGGCTGCGTTGCCGCTGGTGCATATCCGCACCGCAGGCGCGGCGGGCACGGTCTCCATCGCCTTGTGGGACCACTGGGTCGGCCAGGGCAACGATGTGATGAAGAAGCAGATCGCCGCCTTCGCCGAGAAGAACAAGGTCGAGGTCAAGGCCGACCTGATCCCCTCGGCCAGTGGCCAGATCCTGATGGTCGAGAACGCCGAGGCGCAGGCCAAGGCCGGTCACGATATTTATGCCTTGTCGGTCTGGGAAGCGCACAATCATGTCGATGACCTGGAGCCGGTCGACGATGTGGTGGGCCGGCTCATCGCGAAATACGGCAAGACCAACGACGCGGTCGAATACCTTTGCAAGATCAAGGGCCACTGGCTCGCCGTCCCGTCCTCGTCCGGCACGCAGACCAAGGGGCCCGAGGGACGGATAAGCATCCTGCGGGACGCTGCCGGGCTCGATGTGGTGAAGATGTTCCCGGGCTCCGGCAACACCTGTCCAGGTCTGGACGCCTGGACCTGGGACGCTCACCTCAAGGCCGCCGAGGCCTGCGCCAAGGTCGGCAAGAACTTTGGCATCGGCCTCGGCACGACCTCGGACTCGGTTGACTTCGCCGGCTCCCTGTTCGCCGCCTATGGCGCCGAACTGGTCAACGCCAAGGGCGACATCACGGTGAAGTCCGACGCCGTGCGCGAGGTGCTGGAGTACGCCCAGCGCCTCGTCAAGTTGCTGCCGAAGGACGCGGTCAGCTACGACGACGCGTCCAACAACCGCGCCCTGATTTCGGGCCAGAGCGCGCTGATCTTCAATCCGCCCTCGCCCTGGGCGGTGGCGTTGAAGGATGCCCCGGCGGTCGCCGCCGACACCTGGCACTTCCCCGCCCCCGCCGGCCCGAAGGGGCGGTTCCTGCCCTACCTGCCCTACATGTGGGGCATCTGGAAGTTCTCCAAGAACAAGTCGGCGGCCAAGGATCTGCTCGAATTCCTGATGCAGCGCGAGAATGTCGAGGCCCGCGACAACGCCACCATCGGCTTCGATATCCCGCCGTTCGTGAGCATGCTCGACTTCAAGATCTGGGAGACCGCGGAACCGCCCAAGGGTACCCTGTGGAACTACCCGAACCATCCCTGGCACAAGCAGGTGGCACACATCGCCGCAATGCCGGCCCCCCCGGAGATCGCGGTGCAGATCTACAACCAGGGCACCATGCCGACGATGTTCGCCAAGCTGCTGAGCGGCCAGTCCATCAACGACGTGATTGCCTGGACGCAGAACGAACTCGAGAGCTTCGTGCGCTGAGGCGGACGAACTGAATCCGGCGGCACCGGGTCCGCTCGGTGCCGCTGACTCGGGCAAAGACAAGGTGAAGAACAGGATGGCCGATGGTTCCGCAGTGGCGGCTCCCATGCCGCCGCGTCGGATGGTACGCCGCAGCTTCATGCGCCGGCTGCTGGAGCGGCGATCGACGGTCGCCCTGCTGATGTGCTCGCCACTGTTTTTGCTGATCGCCGGCCTGGTCGTGTACCCGGCGTTCTATGCGCTCTACCTCGCCATGCTGAACCGGCGCATGACGCAGTTCGTCGGCCTCGACAATTTCGCCTTTCTGCTCAAACGCGACACCTTCCGGCTCGTCATCTTCCAGAGCTGCCTGTTCGCGGTCAGCTCGGTGGTTCTGAAGTCCTTCCTCGGTTTCGTACTGGCGCACCTGATGAGCAACATCCCGAGCGGCCGGCAGCGCATCTGGCGCGGCCTGCTGCTGGTGCCCTGGGTGATCCCGCTGGCGCTGTCCACGTTGGGCTGGTGGTGGCTGTTCGACCCGTCGTACTCCGCCTTCAACTACCTGCTGAATGCGCTCGGCGTCGCCAGCGTGCCCTGGCTCGGGGTGGCCTGGCCGGCGCGGCTCTGCATGATCACGGTGAATGTCTGGTTCGGCACATCGTTCTTCATGATCATGTATCTGGCGGCGCTGAAGTCGGTGCCCGAGCAGCTTTACGAGGCGGCGGCCATCGACGGCGCGGGAACGTTTCAGAAGATGTTTTACGTGACCGTGCCGATGATCCGGAATGTCATTTCCGTGACTGTTCTGTACAGCCTGATCGTGACCTTCGCCAACTTCGACATCGTGCGAATCCTCACCAACGGCGGCCCGGAGAGCAAGACCCACGTGTTTGCCACCTATGCGTTCCAGGTCGGCATCCAGTCCGGCGACATTCCGCTCGGCGCCTCGGTCAGCCTGTTCATGTTCCCGCTGCTGGCGGTATTCGCCTACTTCGTACTGCGCAACGTGACACGGCGCGGCAAGGAGATGACGGTATGAGCGCCTCGGTGGCCGCCGGCGCTCCGTCGCCGGCACGCCGGCGCGCCAGCGCGCAGCGTGGGCGGGCATGGGCGCTGTGGGGCAGCTATGCCGCTCTCGTGGTGTTCGTGTTCATCTTCCTGGTGCCCCCCTTCTACATGGTGGCGACCAGCCTGAAATCGGACGCCGATATCGCGGCCGAGGTTGGCAATCCGTGGATCGTCCACCACCCGACGCTGCAGAATTTCATCGATCTGTTCATGATGCCGACCTTCCGCGGCTATTTCATCAATTCCGTGATGGTCACCGCCGTCACCGTCTCGGTTTCCATGGTGATCTCCGTCCTCGCGGCGTTCGGCCTGACCCGCCTGGGGTTCAAGGGCAGCGCGACGCTGGCGTCCGGCGTGTTCCTGACCTACCTGATCCCCGATTCACTGCTGTTCATCCCGCTGTTCCAGGTCATCCGCGGGCTTGGCCTGATCAACAATGTCTGGTGCCTGGCGCTGCTCTACCCGACGCTCGCGGTGCCGTTCTGCACCTGGATCATGATCGGCTATTTCAGCTCGATTCCCAAGGAGTTGGACGAAGTGGCGCTGATCGATGGCGCCGGCTATCTGCGGATGCTATGGAGCATCTTCATCCCGGTGGCGTTGCCTGGCATCATTGCCGCCACTATTTTCGCCTTTACCGTGTCATGGGGTGAGTTCCTCTACCCGATCGCCTATCTCTACTCGTCCGATCAGAAGGTGCTGACGGTCGGCATCGCCGGCGACCTGATCCGCGGCGACGTGTTCCAGTGGGGCAAGATCATGGCGGGTTGCGTTGTGGCCGCGGCTCCCCCCATTGTCATTTATGCGTTCCTGATGGATTACTACATCGCCGGCCTGACCGCCGGCGCCACCAAGGGCTAGGGAGGTCGTATGGCCGGGGTTTCGATCCGCAAGGTCGTTAAGATGTTCGAAGGTAACGTCCAAGCGGTGAAAGGGATCGACCTGGAAATCGCCGACGAGGAATTCGTCGTGCTGGTCGGCCCTTCAGGGTGCGGCAAGTCCACCACGCTGCGGATGATCGCGGGGCTGGAGGAAATCACCTCGGGCGAGATCTGGATCGGGGGAGACGTCGTCAACGACGTGCCGCCGCGCGACCGTGACATCGCCATGGTGTTCCAGAACTACGCTCTCTATCCGCACATGTCGGTATTCGACAACATGGCCTTCGGGCTGAAGCTGCGGAAGTTCCCCAAGGACGAGATCAAGCGCCGGGTCGATGAGGCCGCCCGCATGCTGGATATCCACGTCCTGCTGGACCGCAAGCCCAAGGCCCTGTCCGGCGGCCAGCGCCAGCGCGTGGCGATGGGCCGCGCCATCGTGCGCAACCCGAAAGTCTTCCTGTTCGACGAACCGCTGTCGAACCTCGACGCCAAGCTGCGGGTGGCGATGCGCACCGAAATCAAGAAGGTGCACCAGGCCATCCCGACCACGACCGTCTACGTCACCCACGACCAGGTCGAGGCAATGACCCTGGCCGATCGCGTCGTGGTGATGAACAACGGCATCATCGAGCAGGTCGGGCCGCCACAGGAACTTTACCACCACCCCGCCACGCGCTTCGTCGCCGGCTTCATCGGAAGCCCGGCGATGAACTTCATGGCGGCGGACGTGCTTGACGACGGCGGGTTGAAGTTGCGGCTGGCCGATGGCGTCGTGCTGCCGGTCCCGCCGGAGCGCGTCGATCGCTACGCGCCATACAAGGACCGTGCCATGACGCTCGGGCTGCGCCCGGAACACCTGACCGAGACGCACGACGGCGAGCGGCCGGGTGTGGCCAGGCTGAACGCGCCGGTGGACGTCGTCGAACCGATGGGCATGGAAACGCTGATCCACTTCTTCATCGGCAGCCAGCCGATCTGCGCCCGTGTCGACCCCAGCACGTTCGCGCGGCCCGGTGAAATGCTGCCGCTGGCGGCCGATCTCAACCAGATGCACCTGATTGACAATGAGTCCGGCCGCGTGGTCTAGCGCCCCCGCCGGGCTTTCCTTGTAGGCGGCGCGGGGTACGGAAACAGACGTGCCCCGTCGTTGCGCCCTGCCTTTCCCTTCCGACCACCCTCTCGAAACGAGAGGAACAAAGGACGTTTGTCATGGCTGACCTGCCGACCTATACGATTTCCGCCAGCGTGCTGCGCGACTTCATAGCTGCCATATTCCGCAAGATCGGATGCGACGCCGCCGAGGCCGAGCGCATCGCCCGCTACCTGGTGAATGCCAACCTCACCGGCCATGACAGCCACGGCGTCATCCGGACGCCGCGGTATGTCGAAGATGTGCGCACCGGACGCACCATCCCCGGCCTGTCGGTCACCGTGGTTGCCGAGAGCCCGACTCATGCGGTGCTGGAAGGCAACAACGGCTTCGGCCAGACCGTCGCTCCGCAAGCGGTCGAGATCGGCATCGCCAAGGCCAAGAAGGCGGGCATGGCGGTCGTGACGCTGCGCCACGCCGCCCATATCGGGCGGATCGGCGAGTGGGGCGAGCAGGCGGCCAACGCCGGCCTGGTTGCCATCCATTTCGTCAACGTCGAGAACAGCCTGCTGGTGGCGCCGTTCGGCGGCAAGCAGAGGCGGTACGCCACCAATCCGGTCTGCATCGCCATTCCGCCGATGGCCGGCCGTCCCATGCTGCTGATGGACATGGCGACCTCCGTCGTCGCCGAGGGCAAGGTGATGGTCGCGGCCAACGGCGGCAAGCCGGTGCCGGAAGGCGCGCTGATCGGCACCGACGGCAAGCTCTCGGCCGACCCAAGCACGCTCTACGGCCCGAAGGTGCCCGGCCAGCCGTTCAGCGCCCGCAACGGCCAGGGCGCGATCAGGGCCATGGGCGAGCACAAGGGCTCGGCACTGGCGTTCATGTGCGAGATCCTGGGCGGCCTGTTCACCGGCGGCGGCACCGCCGGGCCGGAGACAGGTTCCGCACGGGTCTGCAACGGCATGCTGTCGATCTACCTCGACCCGGCGCACTTCGGCGTCGAGGGCCTGGTGCAGAAGGCGATGGAATACGCCGACTACGTCAAGACCTCGCCGACCGCCGAGGGGGTCGACGAAGTGCTGGTGCCTGGCGAGCCGGAAGCCCGCAACCGCGCCAACCGTGAAGCCAATGGTATCCCGCTGCAGGTCGATACCTGGGAACACCTTTGCAGCATCGGCAAGGAACTCGGTCTCCCGATTCCGGGCTGAACGGGAAAAACATTCCCGAGGAAGGATGATCGTCATGGCCGAACTGGCCACCTACACGATTGCCGCCAGTGTTCTGCGCGACTTCGTGGCCGCCATTTTCCGTGGAGCTGGATGCGGCGCAGAGGAGGCCGCGGAGATCGGGCTTCACCTCGTGTCTGCCAACCTCACGGGCCATGACAGCCACGGAGTCATCCGGATTCCCCGCTACATCGAGGACATCCAGACCAAACGCACCCTGATCGGCCAGACGGTCACCGTCGTCAGCGAGAGCGCGACCCATGCCGTGCTCGACGGCAAATACGGGTTCGGCCAGCACGTCGGCCCGCAGGCCGTCGCGATCGGCGTGGCCAAAGCCCGAAAGGAGGGGCTGTCGGTCGTCGCGCTCCGCCGTTCCGCCCATATCGGGCGGATCGGCGGCTGGGCGGAGATGGCGGCCGACGCCGGGCTGATCTCCATCCATTTCGTCAACGTCGACAACTACCCGATGGTGGCGCCGTTCGGCGGCGTCGCCCGGCGCTTCTCCACCAATCCCGTCACCATCGGCGTGCCCCCGATGGCCGGCCGCGCCATGCTGCTGCTCGACATGGCAACCTCGGTCGTGGCCGAGGGCAAGGTGATGGTCGCCTCCAACGGCGGCAAGCCGGTGCCGGAAGGCGCGCTGATCACGCCGGAAGGCAGGCTCTCGACCGACCCGGAGACGCTGTACGGCCCGCTGGTGCCGAACGGCCCGCGCAACTCGTTCTTCGGCAAGGGTTCGCTGAGGGCGTTCGGCGAGCACAAGGGGTCGGGGCTGGCCTTCATGTGCGAGATCCTGGCCGGCGTGCTGACCGGCGGCTACACCTCGGGCCCGCTTCACGATGACGGCCGGCAGATCAGCAACGGCATGTTCTCGATCTACCTCGACCCCCTGCACTTCGGCTGCCAGGACTTCGTGCGCAAGACGATGGAGTACGTCGACTACGTGAAATGCTCGCCGACCGCCGAGGGCTGCGAGGAAGTGCTGTACCCCGGCGAGCCGGAAGCCCGCCACCGCGCCGTCCGGGAAGTCGAGGGCATCCCGCTGCAGGTCGATACCTGGGTCAATCTCTGCAACATCGCCAAGGGGTTCGGCATCCCCATTCCGGCCTGAGACAAGGCCGGACCAGGCGTGCGCCGGCGGACGAGGGGCACGCGGGCGCTTGCGTGCCCCTCGTCGCGTCTTTCCCCCCATGCTTTTTGACAACCCTCTCGCAATGAGAGGAGCAAAGGATGCTCGCCATGGCTGACCTGCCGATCCACTTGGTCCCCGCCGACACGCTGCGTGGCTTCGTGGCCGCCATTTTCAACAAGGCCGGATGCGACGCCGCCGAGGCCGTCGGCATCGCCTTCCATCTGGTCTCCGCCAACCTCACGGGTCATGACAGCCACGGCGTCATCCGGGTGCCACGCTATGTCGACGACATCCGGACCGGGCGCACCCTGGTCGGCCAGACCGTCGGCGTGCTGGCCGAAAGCGCGAACCACGCCGTGCTGGACGGTAAGCACGGGTTCGGCCAGACCATCGGCCCGCAGGCCGTCGACATCGGCATCGCCAAGGCGCGCGCCGCCGGGCTCGCGGTGGTGGCATTGCGAAGCTCGGCCCATCTCGGCCGGATCGGCGACTGGGGTGAGCGCGCGGCCGCGGCCGGGCTGATCTCCATCCATTTCGTCAACGTCGACAACGCCGAGTTGGTGGCCCCCTTCGGCGGCACCGCCCGGCGCTTCTCCACCAATCCGGTCTGCATCGGCATCCCGCCCCTGGCGGGCCGGCCGATGCTGTTGCTCGACATGGCGACCTCGGTCGTCGCCGAGGGTAAATTGCTGGTCGCCTCCAACGGTGGCAAGCCGGTACCCGAGGACGCGCTGATCGGCGCCGATGGCAAGCTCACGAATGACCCGGCCGCGGTGTATGGACCGCTGGTGCAGAACGGCCCACGCGACCACATGAACGGGACCGGTGCGCTGCGCGCCTTCGGTGAGCATAAGGGATCGGGGCTCGCCTTCATGTGCGAAATCCTGGCCGGCGTGCTGACCGGCGGCGGCACCTCGGGCCCTATGCACGGCCATGACCGGCGGATCAGCAATGGCATGTTGTCGATCTACCTCGACCCCGCGCATTTCGGCGCCCAGGATCTGGCGCGCAAGACCATGGACTACGTGGACTATGTGAAGTCCTCGCCGCCGGCGGCCGGGGTCGAGGAAGTGTTGGCGCCGGGCGAGCCGGAAGCCCGCAACCAGGCCGCCCGGTTGGTCAACGGCGTGCCGTTGCAGGTCGATACCTGGGTCAACCTGTGCAACATCGCCGCCGGGTTCGGCATCGTCATTCCCGCATAAGGTTAAGTGTACAATGACGGATCTGCCGACCCACAAGGTCCCCGCCGACACGCTGCGGGCCTTCGTCGCGGCTATTTTCGGCCGCGCCGGATGCGACGCCGTGGAGGCCGAAAGCATCGCCTCGCATCTGCTTTCCGCCAACCTCGCGGGTCATGACAGCCACGGCGTCATCCGGGTGCCCCGCTATGTCGCGGACATCCGGAGCGGGCGCACCCTGGTCGGGCAATCCGTCACCGTGGTGAGCGAGAGCGCGACCCATGCCGTGCTGGATGGCAACCACGGGTTCGGCCAGACCATCGGCGAGCAGGCCATCGATATCGGCATCAACAAGGCACGCGCGGCGGGGCTGGCGATCGTGGCGCTGCGCCACTCCGCCCATCTTGGCCGGATCGGCGACTGGGGCGAGCGCGCGGCCGCGGCCGGGCTGATCTCCATCCATTTCGTCAATGCCGCGGCTGCCGTGCTGGTGGCGCCGTTCGGCGGCACCGCCCGCCGCTTCTCCACCAATCCGGTCTGCATCGGCATCCCGCCGATGGCGGGCCGGCCGATGCTGCTGCTCGACATGGCGACCTCGGTCGTCGCCGAGGGCAAGGTGCTGGTGGCTTCCAACGGCGGCAAGCCGATCCCCGAGGGCGCCCTGATCGGTGCCGACGGCAAGCCGTCGAACGACCCGACCGTATTGTACGGACCGCTGGTGCCGAACGGCCCGCGCATCTCGGCCAACGGGACGGGTGCGCTCCGGGCCTTCGGCGAGCACAAGGGATCCGGCGTCTCCTTCATGTGCGAGATCCTGGCCGGCGTGCTGTGCGGCGGCGGCACCGCGGGCCCCAACCGCGCGCAGTTCAGCAACAACATGCTGTCGATCTACCTCGACCCCGCCCATTTCGGCGCCGCGGATCTGGTCCAGGCGGCGATGGAATACGCGGACTACGTGAAATCCTCGCCGCCGGCGGCGGGGGTCGCGGAAGTGCTGGTGCCCGGCGAACCGGAAGCCCGCAACCGCGCCGACCGGCTGGCCAACGGCGTGCCGCTGCAGGTTGATGTCTGGGTCAACCTGTGCAACGTCGCCGCCGGATTCGGCATCGCCATTCCGGCCTGAAGCACGGCCGGGCGTTTTCTTCACCCGCCATTCATCCGTCCCGCCCACCCTGAACCGGGTATGGAGGCGGGCGGCATGGTCGAGGATTCGCGCCTGGCGCAGGGTTGCGCGGCGTTCGCGGCGGGGCGGCTGACGGAGGCCGAGGCGGCGTTCCGGGACATGCTGGCCGCCGCGCCGCGCGATGCGGAGGCGATGAGCAACCTGGCCGCGGTGCTGAACGCCACCCAACGCCACAGCGAAGCCGAGGCGGCTTGCCGGAACGCGATTTCCATACAGCCCAGCTTCTGGGCGGCCTGGGGTAATCTCGGCACCGCGCTGCACCGCCAGCAGCGCTATGATGAGGCGGTGGCCGCCTATGCCGAGGCCCTGCGGCGGAATCCCAACGACGTCAATGCCTGCACCAACCTGGGCGTGGCCCTGGCCGAGCAGGGCCGGATGCAGCTTGCGCTGGACGTGCACGATGTGGCGCTGGCGCTGGCACCCGGAAACGCCGCGGTGCGCTGCAACCGCGCCCTGGCCCTGCTGGCCGCCGGCGATCTGGCGCGCGGTTTCGCCGAGAACGAATGGCGCTGGCAGGTGCCGGACATGCTGCCGCACGGGGTGGCGGGGCCGTGCTGGCGGGGCGAGGACCCGACGGGTAGCACCATCCTGGTGCACGACGAAGGCGGCTACGGCGACACCTTGCAGTTCGTACGCTACGTGCCGTTGCTGGCGGCGCTGGGGGCGCGGGTGGTGCTGCGCGTGCAGCCGCCTCTGGTACGCCTCCTGGCACGCCTGCCCGGGTTGGCCGCGGTGCTGGCGCGCGGGACGGCGCCGCCCGATTACGATCTGCATTGCCCGATGCTGTCCTTGCCGCACTGCTTCGCCATGCTTGCCCCGCCGCGCGGCTTCGCCACGACACTGGAAAACGTGCCGGCGTCGGTTCCCTACCTGCGCGTCGATGCGGCGAAGGCGTCCGGATGGCGGGCGCGGCTCGCCGGCGAGGGGTTGCGCGTGGGCGTGGTCTGGGCGGGCGCGTCGCGGCCGGGGATGGCGGTGGCGCACGCCATGAACGCGCGGCGCTCGCTGCCGGCTGACGCGCTCGCGGCCCTGGCGGGTATCGCGGGCGTCCGGCTCGTGTCGCTGCAGAAGGGCGATGTCCTGCCCGCCGGGCTCGGCATGGTGGACCCGATGGCGGAATGCGCCGACTTCGACGACACCGCCGCGGTGGTGGCGGGGCTCGACCTGGTGATCGCGGTTGATACTGCGGTGGCGCACCTGGCCGGCGCGCTGGGGCGGCCGGTCTGGCTGCTGTCGCGCTACGACGCCTGCTGGCGCTGGCTGCACGACCGCCGCGACAGTCCATGGTACCCGGGGCTGCGCCTCTACCGGCAAACCGCGCCGGGAGAGTGGGCGCCGGTGCTGCGCGAAGTCGCCGCCGACCTCGCCGCGCTGGCCGGCGGAGCTTTCTCTCCAAGCACTTGATATTCTGGCATTGACGAGCAGCCCTGGGCTTTCTAGCGTTACCGGATGAACACCGTCACGCGCGCGCACCTCGCCGAGAGCATCTACACGCAGGTCGGTCTGTCACGCAATGAATCTGCCGACCTTCTGGAGATGGTGCTGGAGCGGATGTCCACCACGCTCGAAGCTGGTGAATCCGTCAAAGTCAGTGGGTTCGGAACCTTTTCTGTGCGCCAGAAGGGGCGGCGGATCGGCCGCAACCCGAAGACCGGGGTCGAGGTGCCAATCCTGCCGCGCCGGGTCCTGGTGTTCCGTCCGAGCCAGGTTCTGAAGGCGCATGTGAATCATGCCACGCCGCCCGAGGGCGGTGGAGACGACGAATGAACGCAACGCTGGCCGCCGACCTCGCCGATGACCGGCTGGGCGGCGGCGTGCAGGATGCGCTGCGGACCAAACCGAAGAAGGCGCCGAACGCCTTCCGCACCATCAGCGAAGTGGCGGATGAGCTTCATATTCCGCAACATGTGCTGCGTTTTTGGGAAACCAAGTTCCCCCAGGTGAAGCCGCTCAAGCGCGGCGGCGGCCGCCGCTACTACCGGCCGGACGACATCGCGCTGCTGCGCCGCATTTCGGATTTGCTGTACATCCAGGGCTATACGATCAAAGGCGTGCAGCGGCTGCTGCGCGAGGGCGGCGGCAGGCTGTCGGATGATATTCCACCCGCACCCGCGGACGAGCGGGCCGAGGCGGAGGCCGAGCGCGACATGGTGTCGCCCGACGCGGTGGAAGATAAGCAACTGCCCATGCCGGGACTGATGGCCGAGCCAGTGTCGCTGCCGCGCCCGCCGCGCCCGAAAGAGCCCGAGGCGGAACGCCTGCGCAGCGTGCTGATGCAGACTCTGGCGGAACTGGAAGCACTACGGACGCTGCTGCCGTAGTCAATCTGACGTCGGCTCGAGATCGACCCCCACCCGCACGCTGTGTTCGCCGCCGCCGAGAATGACGCCGCGAACCGGGCTGATGTCGCTGTAGTCGCGGCCCCACGCCAGCACGACGTGTTCATCGCGCACCACCAGGTCGTTGGTCGGGTCGAGATCGACCCAGCCGTGTTCCGGTCCCAGCCAAGCGCCCACCCAGGCATGTGACTGGTCGACGCCACGCCGCGCGGGCTGGCCCGCCGGCGGCTGGGTCCGAAGGTAGCCGGAGACGTAGCGCGCGGGCAATCCGAGCGCCCGCAGTCCGGCGACCATCACATGGGCAAAATCCTGACAGACGCCGGCGCGCTGGCGCAGCACCCGCGCCACCGAGGTGACGCTGGTGGTGACCCCGGTGCGGAAGGCGAAGTCCCGCCGGATGCGCGCGGTCAGGTCCAGCAGCCCTTCCAGCACCGGGCGCCCCGGCGGGAAGCTCTGCCGTGCATAAAGTCCGGCGGTGTAGTCGGCCGGCGCCAGGGGGCTGTCGAAGGTAAACTCGGCGGCCCGCCACCAGCCGGGGGCGCCGGCGCGCAGCCCCGCCACCAAGGTCTCCCAGGCCGGGGTGGCTCGGGCCGGCGGAGGGGCCGCGAAAGCGACGTCGATGTCGGCCTCCACCGTCACCTCGAAGCGCTGGTGCGGCAGGTCGAGGAACAGCCAGGTCGCGTGGTTGCCGAAATGATCCTCCGACCCCGTCATGCGCGACGGCGGCGGGTCCGCCCGCAGAGCCGCCGACAGCACGGTCTGCCCGGGAAGCGCGCGCGGCGTCAGGTGCAGCATGTGGCTCGCCAGGTCCACCGGCTCGTCGTAGGCGTATGCCGTCACGTGGCGGACCCGGTACCTCACGCGGTCCCTTTCAGCGCCGGCGCCGTTTCGGCCGACCAGCCCAGCGTCTGCACCCCCGGCAGCAGGGCGAAATAGTGGCGCGTGATGCGGTCCGAGAGGGCGGCGACGCCGGCCTCGATCGCCTGCAGGCGCACCAGCGCGCCGGCGGCCGCAACGGCCTGGTCGGGCGCGGCCAGCACGGTATCGACGACCATCTCCGCTTCACTCAACAGCCCGGCCGCGGCGCCGGCCAGGGCCTCGCGCGGCCCACCCGCGCCGTCAAGATCGTCCAGCAGGGTGTGCATCTGGGCGAGTTGGAAACCCAGGCCGCGCGGGTTGCCCTGATCGGCGAGCACCAGATCCAGCACCGGCGCCGCTTGCAGCACGTCGTAGTAGCGGCTGCGGTAGGTGATCGCGGAATCGCACAGCTCCAGCAGCAGGCGCAGCCCCGCCTCGATGCGCGGCGGCGGCTGGTCCAGCGCGATCGCCACCTCGCCCGCCACCGCCCAGGCGCGTTCCAGGCGCCGCCCCAGCTCGAGGAACATCCAGCCGCCGCCGCGCACCATGTTCTCGGCGGCGACCCCGGCGACGGCGGCGGTGAAGCGGGTGATACTCGCCATCCCCTGCGCCAGCGCGTCCAGGCTGTGCCCGGCGGAGGCGGCGTCGCCGCGCGCCGTCCGCAGGGTGGCGGTGAAGGTCGCGTACATCTCCGTGGTCAGCCGGTCGCGTACGCTGTCGGTCAGGCGCGCCACCTTGGCGAACAGGCGCGCCACCGTACCGCCCTCGCGCACCATGCCGAGCAAGGCATCACCCAGGCCGCTGACGCTGCCGCGCTCCGGCGGCACGAAGCCGGCCTCGACCAGGCAGGCCGCCAGCACCTGCAACTCCATCGTCTCGTGCGGCAACAGGGTGGCGGCGCGCAGCAGGCGCTGCAAGGCCGCCCGGCCCAGCCGTGCCGCCCGATCGAGGCGCTCGACATAACGCCCCAGCCAGAACAGGTTGTCGGCCACCCGGCTTGGCAGGTCGCCGGCGGTGCGCCGGAGCTGCAACGCCGGCATGCTCAGCGCCGGCG
>CAYWOW010000003.1:0-64444 GCA_964459005.1 uncultured Acetobacteraceae bacterium | reverse complement strand
CGGCGATCAGGGCAAGCTTCGCGGGTTGGTCCGTCGGCACGAAGCTGGACAGGGTGATGGCGTTGTCGACCAGCGGCAGGGTGCGCAGCCGCGTTACCAGCGCATCGGCGTGCGCCTGGTCGGGGGCGAGGATGTCGATGCTGTCCGGGCTGGTGAGCGGCGAGTTCTGCAGATCCGCCAGCGTGCGCATCGCCTCGGTATTGGGGTCCTTGGTGTGCAGCGGGTTGGCGTCGAAGCTCAGCCGCGGCAACAAGGCGGCGCCGAGGACAGCCAGCGCCGCGAAGGCAGCCAGCACCGGCAGGCGGGCATGGAACAGGCGATCCTCGACCCCGTCGCCCCAGGTGAAGCCGATGGCGCGCGTCTCGCCGCGCGGGCGGAACACCGCCAGCGCCGCCGGCAGGAAGCCCAGCGTGCAGGCGAAGGCGATCAGCATGCCGACGCCGGCGATCAGCCCGAGTTCCGCCACGCCGCGGAAATCGGTGGGCACGAAGGCCAGGAAGCCGCACGCGGTGGTGGCGGCGGCGACCAGGATCTGCGGGCCGACGCGCGCGGCGGTGGCGGGCAGCGCCGCCTCGGCGGTGTCGACGCGCAGTCGCATCTGTCGGTAGCGCACGCAGAACTGGATGGAAAAATCCACCGCGATGCCGACGAACAGGATGGCGAAGGCGACCGAGACCAGGTTCAGCGTGCCCACCGCCAACGCGGCGAAACCGGTGGTGAGGGTCAGCCCCAACCCCAGCGTGAGCAGGATCGGCCCGATCAGCCGCCATGACCGCACCGCCAGCACCAGCCATAACGTCACCAGCAGGAGGCTGCCGACCAGGCCGGCCAGCGCGCCTTGGGCGATGGTGGCAAACTCCTCGTCGGCGAGCGCCACCGATCCGGTGATGCGTACCCGGGCCTGTCCCGCCTTAACCCAAGGCAGTTCGGCGGCCGCGGCGCGGATGGCCTGGGTGGCGATGCCGCCCGGCTCCAGCGCGCCATAGTCCAGCTTGGGCTTGACGAGGACAAAACGGTATTGACCGGCTTCGGCCGCCAGATCGCCGGCGAGCAGCGTTTCCCAGGACAGTGGCCTGGGATGCCCGTCGGCGGCATCGGTCAGGGTGCGGCGGAACGCTTCCAGTTCCGCGCGCATCGGGTCGAGTTGGGCCTCGCCGCGCTCCACCCCCATGGCGAGCAGCGACAGCGCCGCGAACAGGCCGCGCGCGCTGGGATCGGCGGCGAGTTGGCCGAGGAAGGGCTGGGCGTCGATGGTGCGGTCCATCAAATCGCCGAGAGGTTTCTCATCGACGAACAGCAGCCCGTTGGCCTCCAGGAAGGGGGAGGCATCCGGGCGGACCACGCTGATCAGCTGCGTGGTGTCGCCGGCCAGCGCCTGCGCCAGTCCGGCGGCGGTCTGGTCGGCCTGTTCGGGGGTAGCCCCGTCGATCACCGCCACCAACAGGTCGTCGAACTGCGGGAAGGCGCGGTCGAACACGATCTCCCGCTGGCGCCAGGGCAGCGAGGTCGCAAACAGCGCGCCGGTATCGGTCGTGACGCCGAGGCGGGCGACGATGAGCCAGCCGGACAGGGCGGCCAGCAGCGCGGCGCCGATCAGCACGAGGACGGCACGGCGCCGGCTGCTCTCGGCGAGGGCGGCAAGCAAGTGGGAAAGCGACATACGGCAGCGAATCCGGTGGTGTGGCGGCGTCGGGATAGTCCGTCCGCCCCAACCAAAGCAAATCTCGCCGGTGCAGCGCCAGTTGTATCAGCGGGCTGCCGCTGCCGCCGAACCGGGCCAGGAGGTGGGCTCCGGACGAAGCTGCGCGCGGCGCGCGCCTCGCCCGGTTGGACGGTCCCCTACTTCACGGGCGGACACAGCGGGTGCTGCGGTGTGCAGTCGTACAGCTCATGCTCGACGAAATGCCCGCGATCGACCGTCCAGTGAACCAGCGGCGGGAAAATGTCGCCAACCGCGTCCCAGCCGGTGGCGTCGTAGGCGCCCTGGTAATTGATCGGCTTGCCCAGCCGCGCCAGCCGGACGGCGGCAGTGAAGCCCGCGACGGTCGGCAGGATGACCCGCCCCTGCTTTTCGTTGATCTGCGCGAGGCCGCGGTGGATGTCCGCCGCCGTCACCGCGCGTGAACCGGTCTCCTCGCCGTTTGCGACGATCGCCGCGAGCATCAAGGTCGCCGCCGCGTCATAGGCGCCGGAAGAGGTCACTTCCGGCTTGTGCCCGTAGGCCACCTGGAACGCGCTCACGAACGCCGCTCCGGACCTGCTCTTGTCGGCGGTCATGACCGAGCTGCCATCCAGTCCGTTCGCCGCCGGCCCGATCTGACCCAGGATGTAGTCCCGCCGGAAGCTGTTGTTGGATACGATCGGCAGCTTATAGGCGGCGGCACGATAGGTCCGGATCGCCTCGGTCGAGTGGCCCGGCAGCATCGCCACGATCACCACGTCGGGCGGGCCGTCCTTCCCTTTGACCACGTCGGCCCAGTCGGCGCCGATCTTGTCGGTCGTCGTGACGTAGTGGACATCCACCGTGGCCGGGCCTTTGTAGAGTTCGGGCAGGACGTGCGGAATCTGTTCGGCCAGCGAACGATGTCCGTCATCGGCGAAGATGCCGATCCTGAGCGTGTCCGTATGGCCCGGCTTGCCGGCATTGGCCTTTTCCAGGGCGAGGCGGACGATCACCGCCGCCTCATAGCGCGCGTTGTAGAACACCCGGAACAGCCAGTGATCGGCGTCGCGTTCCGCTGCCTGGATGACCGGATCCTTTTCGACCACGGCCGGATCATGGAAGAAGCTGGACGAGCATTGGAAACACGTCACCGGCACCTTGGTCAGGCCCGCTGTCGCATCATA
Organism: uncultured Acetobacteraceae bacterium; assembly: GCA_964459005.1. Classification (GTDB taxonomy): domain Bacteria; phylum Pseudomonadota; class Alphaproteobacteria; order Acetobacterales; family Acetobacteraceae; genus Rhodovastum. The sequence continues at coordinate 61,597 of CAYWOW010000003.1, read as the reverse complement.
GTTCAGCCCATTCACCTTCGCCGTGTCGCCACTGGAGTCGCTGATCAGCGCCTGAACGTGCTCGGTGCCGATCAGGCGCCGGGCTTCGGCGAGTGTCTTGGCCGGATCGCTGACCGTGTCGCCGAAGGCGATCTCGAAGGTGAGAGGGCTGCCCGCGCGCACCAGTGCCTGGTTCATCTGCTTCGCGGCGAGTTCGATCGCACTGCGGAAATCCGGCGAGGTGCTGGAGCTCGTCAGATCCACCAGCGCGCCGATCCGAACGACGACGGGGTCCGGTGCGGCCGACGGTTTCGGCGCGCCTGCGGCGGCCGCATTGAAAGCCAATCCCATACCGCACAGCAGGGCCACCGCCGTGCCGTACCGCCTGACCGCATTCCGCATGACGCCTGCTCTCCCTTTGATCTGACACGCGCCACCGGCTTGCCCATCGTGGCGCCGGGTGCCGCGTGCAGGAACCGATCGATTCCGATGTGCATTGTAACCATCTCGGGCCCGATTGTCTCGGCCGTCGTCAGCGCCTGACGGCTGATTTGCCACGCGCCCCGCTTGCCCGGGCGGTGCCGCGGTCCTACGCTGCGGATGACGTGGCGTCGCTTGAGACGCCAGCGGTGGGAACGATCAGGGGGGAGCGATGATCCCGAGAGTTGCGCTGCTGCTGGGCGATCCGGCGGGTGTCGGGCCGGAACTGGTGGCGAAGCTGTTGGCCGATCCAGCCAGCGGACAAGCCGAGATCACCATCGTCGGCGACCGTTGCGAGCTGGAGGCCGGGATGAAGATCGCGGGGACACGCACCGCGGTTGGCGAGACGGCGGCACCGGGACTGCCGCGGCTCGTGGATCATCCCTTCACGGGCGCCTTGCGACGCGGCACGGAGAGCGCCGAGAGCGGGCGGTACATCTTTGAAACCCTGCGGATCGTGCTTGATCTGGCGCGCAAGGGCGAGATCGATGCGCTCTGCTTCGGGCCATTGAACAAGACCTCGCTGCATCTTGCCGGCATGACGCACGAGGACGAACTCCGATGGTTCGCCGCCGAGCTTGGCTATCAAGGGCCGACCTCGGAGCTCAACGTGCTCGATGAGTTGTGGACGTCGCGTGTGACATCGCATGTCCCGATGAAAGACGTCGCGGGGTTGCTGACGCCGGAGAAGATCGCCAGCGCCGTGACGCTGCTCGCCGGAGCGTTGCGGGCGGCGGGCAAGCAGCATCCGCGCATCGCGGTGTGCGGCCTCAATCCGCATGCCGGGGACAACGGCAATTTCGGGCGCGAGGAGATCGACATCATCGCGCCCGGTGTCGCGCTGGCGAAGTCGGATTCCTGCGCCGTCGCCGGGCCGTTTCCGGCGGATACGGTCTTCGTGCGCGCCCGCGCGGGCGAGTTCGACGCCGTGGTGACGATGTATCACGACCAGGGTCAGATCGCGATGAAGCTGATGGGCTTCGATCGCGGCGTGACGGTGGAGGGCGGGCTGCCGCTGCCGGTGACGACGCCCGCGCATGGCACCGCCTTTGACATCGTCGGCCAGAACAAGGCCAATATCGGCGCGATGCGCAATGCATTCCTGATCGCCTGCCGAATGGGAGCGCAGAGCGCGAAGACGCGGCGAGCCGCCTGAAGGTGGCGGGGAGGTAACAATGAACGATGTGCGGGTGGCCTCGGCGGGCCAGGTGCCAACCGAGGTGGCGCGGCCAAGCGCCGTGCGGTGGCGGTTGTTCGCGTTCATTTTCGTGGTGACGGTCATCAACATGGCGGACCGCACCACGATTTCGGTCGGCATGCCGACGATCGCGAAGGAGTTCGGGCTTTCGCCCGCGATCCAGGGGGTGATTCTCAGTTCGTTCTTCTGGACCTATGCGCTGTTTCAGGTGCCGGGTGGATGGATGATCGATCGCGCCGGCCCGAGCCGCGTGATGTCGAGCGCGATCCTGATCTGGGGCGCGTTCCAGACGCTGGCGATGGCGACCACAAGCGGCCTCACGCTGCTGCTGACGCGTCTAGGCCTGGGCGCCGCCGAGGCGCCGATGTTCCCGGCCGGCGGCAAGCTGGTCGCGCTGTGGATGGCCCGCCACGAGCGCGGCCGCGGCGCGGTGCTGATGGACAGCGGCAGCTATTTCGGCGCGGCGCTTGGCGGCGTGACCATCGCATGGCTGATCTACGTGCTCGATTCCTGGCGGCTGGCGTTCGGCATCGCGGGGGTGGTCACGATCCTGCTGGGTGTGGTCGCGTGGCGATTCCTGCGGGATGATCCCGCGGTCCATCCGAGCGTGAATGCGGCGGAGCTCGCGCATATCCGAACCGTGCCGGTGGAGGTGGGGGCGGTACCGGCGGCGCCGCGGCAATTCAGCTGGTTCCGGGTGGCGCCGATCATGGTCGGTCGTTTCGGCTGGGCGATGATGAATTTCGGGCTGTTGACCTGGGGACCGAGTTATCTGGCGCAGGCACGCGGCCTCGACCTGAAGCAGATGGGCTCGGCGACATTCGTGATTTTCGGCGGTGGATTCCTGGGTTCGCTGACCAGCGGATTTCTGAGTGACGCTCTGCAGCGGCACGGGTTCCGGCAGTCGCTGGTGCTGAAGACGATGCTGACGCTGTCGGGGCTGGCGATGTTCACGGCCTTCCTGGCGCTGCCGAGCATTTCGAACATTTTCCTGGCGGTCGGCCTGCTGACGGCGACCGAGTTCATGCTTTGCTGGGGCAGCCTCTATTGGACCTTCCCCGGATTGCTGGTGCCGCCGGCGCAGGCCGGGATGGTCGGCGGACTGATGAATTTCGCCGGCAGCACCGGCGGCGTCGTGGTGCCGCTCGTCGCGGGCTTCGTCCTGCAGGCGACCGGGTCCTATGATGGCGTGCTGTATTTCTTCGCGGGCTGCGCGGTGCTGTTCATCCTGGGCACGGTGGTGATTCCGTTCGGCCGACTGAGGGGCGAGTGATGTTGCGCTATGCCGGTCCCGTCGTCGATGCGCACCAGCATTTCTGGGACCCGTCGGTCAACGACCATCCGTGGCTGCGGCCGGAATCGCGAATCCCATTCCGCTACGGCGATTACGACGCGATCAAGCGGCGCTATTTGCCGCCTGATTACCAGGAGGATGCGCGCGGGCAGAATGTGCGCCAGACCGTCTATTGCGAGACGGAGTGGAATCCCGCCGATCCGGTCGGCGAGACGCACTACGCGAGTGGACTTGCGGCGCGCTTCGGCCTGCCGAATGCGATCATCGCGCAGGCCTGGCTCGATCGCGCCGACGTGGCGGAGGTGCTGGCGCGGCAGGCGGCATTCCCGCTGGTTCGCAGCGTTCGGCACAAGCCCGGCGGCCCGCGTGCGCCGGGCGAGGCGGGCCTGTCGCTGATGTCGGACGAGGGCTGGCGGCGCGGCTATGCGTTGCTGGAGCGGCATGGCCTGAATTTCGATTTGCAGGCGTCGTGGTGGAATCTGGGCGAGGCGGTGGCGCTGGCACGGGACTTCCCGACAACGACGATCGTGTTGAACCACACCGGACTGCCGTCCGACCGCAGCGAGGCGGGGCTTGCGGGTTGGCGGGACGCCATGGCTTCGCTCGCGCGGCAGCCGAATGTGCGGGTGAAGATTTCCGGCCTCGGTCTGCCGGGGCGGCCGTGGACCGCGACGGACAATCGTTGGATCGTGCGCGAGACGATCGCGATGTTCGGGGCGGCGCGCTGCATGTTCGCCAGCAACTTCCCGGTGGACAGCCTGTGCGGCAGCTTCGCGACGATCTTCGACGGCTTTCGCGACATCGTCGAGGATCTTCCGGCCGAAGCTCAGGCCCTGCTGTTCTGCGGAACCGCGCGCGCGGTCTACCGCGTCGACAGTGCCGCCAGCAGCCGCGCCGCCTTGTCGCCCACGATCCCGGCGGTGTCGCCCGGCTTGTAGATCGACGAGCCGATACCGAATCCCGCTGCCCCCGCCTGCAGCCAGGGGCGCATGTTGGCGGCGTCGATGCCGCCCACCGGCAGCACCGCCGTGCCGGGCGGCAGCACGGCGCGGATGCCCTTCAGCACGGCCGGGCTCGCCGCCTCGGCGGGGAACAACTTTATCCCGTCGGCACCGGCCTCCAGCAGCGAAAAAGCCTCGGTCGGCGTGAAGAAGCCCGGGCAGGCCAGCAACCCGGCCGCCTTGGCCGCGCGCAGCACGCGCAAATCGGCATGCGGGGTCACGATCAGCCGCCCGCCGGCGGCCGCGATCGCCGCCACCTGTTCCGCCGTCATCACCGTGCCGGCGCCCACCAGCATGCGGTCGCCGAAACCGGCGGCCAGGCGGCGGATGCTCTCGAGCGGGTCGGGCGAATTCAGCGGCACTTCCACGATCGCGATGCCGGCCCGTTCCAACGCTTCGGCGATCGCCTCGGCCTCTTCGGGACGCACCCCGCGCAGGATCGCCACCAGGGGGCAGCGCCCCAGCCACTCCTTCAAGCCCATGTGACCGCCCTCCCGATGCGTGCGAGGCCGCGGCACGCCGCCTCGCTGTCCTCGATCACCGCGTTGCCGCCGCACGAAGCGATGGCACGCGCATACAACGCGCACAGCGGCCGCGCGCCCACCAGGTGCACCAGCCCCCCGGCGGGCAGGGCGGCACGAACCTCGTGGCCGATCAGCAGGCCCGAGAGGTACGAGGCGCCGTCGGCCTCCGCCAGCCGGTGCATCAACCCCAGCGAACGCACGCCGAACAGATGGTGCAGCAGATGGCCGGGTTCGGCGGAGCGCGCCACGCCGCGGTCGAATGCCGCCGGCACGGTCGGTCCGTCCGTCATCATCCGCCCCAGGATCGTCCCGCCGCGCAGGGCGGCAAACGCTTCGCCGGACAGGTAGGTGCGGAAGGCGGCGATGCGGCCGCCGGCCAGGCGGGCCCATTTGGAGTGGCTGCCGGGCAGGCAGGCCAGCGCGTTCTCTTCCAGCAACGACGGCAGGCCGGCGAGCTGGGTTTCCTCGCCGCGCATCACCTCGGGCGTATCGGCATCGTCGGCGTCGGTGAGCCCCGGCACCAGCAGCACGGTGGCACCCTCGAAGGGCACCCGCACCAGGGCCGCGGCCAGGTCGTCCGGGCCGGCGGGGCAGGGCAGGTAGGGGGCCTCGACCCAGCCCTGGCGGCTGCCGATCATGCCGGAGAGCAGCACATGGGTTTCGCCGGCAGCGATCCAGTCGCCGGCGATGGCGCGCAGGGCCGCGTCGAACCGGCCCTCGGCCACATGCAGGATACCGCTCGCCGCCTCACGCCGCTCCAGCACGGTGCCGTCCGCGCCTAGGCGATAGGCGCGCTGGCTGCTGGTGCCCCAATCCACGCCGATCATGCCGAGCCCTCCCGATCCGTGCCGTTCAGCCATCAAGCGCGGCGTCGCGCAAGCGGGGAATGCGGCACCGCAGAGGCGCGGGGCGCGCAGAGGAGCGCGTTCAACGCTTGCGGATCGTTTTGGCGGGGCTACTCTGTTGCGGCACAGCATAGGAACGAGATCGCATGGACTCGATTGCCGATGGCGCGGCTCGTCGTACCGCTGCCCTCGCCGCGCGTTACGGCGCGGCCGCCATCCCGCCCGCGGGCCCGTGGAACGACACGATCGCGGGGTTGCTGGACCATCGTTCGGTACGCGCCTTCTTTCCGGACCCGCTGCCCACGGGCACGCTGGAGACGCTGGTGGCCGCGGCGCAGTCCGCCGCCACCAGTTCCAACATGCAGACCTGGTCGGTGGTGGCCGTCACCGATCCGGCCCGCAAGGCCCGGCTGGCCCGGCTTTCCAACGACCAGATGTTCATCGCCGAGGCCCCGCTGTTCCTGGCCTTCCTCGCCGACCTCTCGCGCGCGCAGCGCATCGGGGAGGCCGAAGGTGTGGAAATGGGCAATCTGGCCTATCTGGAGACCTTCCTGGTGGGGGCGATCGACGCCGCGCTGGCGGCGCAGAACGCGGTGGCGGCGGCCGAGTCGCTCGGCCTGTCCACCGTCTATATCGGTTGTCTGCGCAACGACCCGGTGGCGGTCGCGGCGGAACTCGACCTGCCCACGGGCGCGATGGCCGTCTTCGGGCTGTGCGTGGGGTGGGGCAAGGGCCGCTGGGAGGTGAAGCCGCGGCTGGCGCAAGCGGCGGTTCTGCACCGCGAAACCTATCGCGTGCCCGACGAGGCGGCGCTGCGGGCCGCCTACGACAGGGAACTGAAAGCCTTCGCGGAGCGCAACGAGATCGTTCCCTACACCTGGACGGAGCGGGTGAAGACCCGGCTGGGCCGGCTGGCCGACCTGCAGGGCCGCGAGCGGATGCGCGAGGCCCTGACGAAGCTGGGCTTCCCGCTGCGGTAGGCCCCAACGAAACGGCCCGCCATGCGGAGCATGACGGGCCGGATCGGTATCTGCGTGGCAGGCAAGGATCAGCGCGAGTAGAACTCGACCACCAGGTTCGGCTCCATCTGCACCGGGTAGGGCACGTCGGAGAACTTGGGCGGGCGGGTGAAGCGGCCCTTCATGGCGCGGTGGTCGACCTCGAGGTACTCGGGGACGTCGCGCTCGCTGCTCTGGGCGGCGTCGAGCACCACGGCAAGCTGCTTGGACTTTTCGCGCACCTCGATGGTGTCGCCGTCCTTCACCGAATAGCTCGGGATGTTCAGCCGCCGGCCGTTGACCAGTATATGGCCGTGGTTGATGAACTGGCGGGAAGCGAACGGGGTGATGGCGAACTTCATGCGGTAGACCACCGCGTCCAGCCGGCGTTCCAGCAGCTCGATCAGGTTCTCGTCGGTGTTGCCCTTGCGGCGGACGGCTTCGAAGTAATACTTGCGGAACTGCTTCTCGCCGATATTGCCGTAGTAGCCCTTCAGCTTCTGCTTGGCCATCAACTGCACACCGAAGTCGGTGGGCTTGCCCTTGCGGCGCTGGCCGTGCTGCCCGGGCCCGTAATCCCGCTTGGCCAACGGGGATTTCGGCCGTCCCCAGAGGTTCACCCCGAGACGGCGGTTGATCTTGTACTTGCTCTCGACGCGCTTGGTCATGGCGCGTTGCCCTTTCTTCGCGGCGCCGCTCGCCCTTGGCGGACGTGGGCGGCTTGGTGTACCGGTAGTCCCTTCGCCACGTACGAAGGGCGGGCGCGGAGCCCGAAGCCCCGTCCACGTTCCCGGCAGGAGGCGCGGCCTATAGGCGCCGAGGCCGGCATTGTCAAACCGTTCGGGTCCGGCTACCACGGCGGTCATGGTCTCCCGCGGCGACATTCTGATGCTTGGCATCTCGGCGGGCGTGTCCGGCAGCCTGGTCGGCGGGCTGTTGTTGTTCGCCGGCCTCGCCCTCATCGTCAATGGCTACCATGTGGGCTGGCTGCTGCTGCTGCCGGCGGCGCCGGCCGGCGCGGTGATCGGCTGGATCATGGGCCGCCGCCTGGCGGCACAACTGCCACGATCCTAGAGCCTTCGGTTCGCCCTTGAGCCGAGGGCGGCCATTCACCATCTCTGGGCGCAGGAATGGCGTTGCCGTTGCCTCACGGAGGGGCGGGGACGCTTGGTCGCCTGCGACAGGGACAAACATCTATGGACAGCGAGAAATTCACCGAGCGTTCGCGCGGCTTCATCCAGGCCGCGCAGACCATTGCCATCCGCGAATTCCACCAGCAGCTCACGCCGGAGCACCTGCTCAAGGCGCTGCTGGATGACGAAGAAGGCGCGGCGGCGGGGCTGATCCGCGCCGCCGGCGGTGACGACCGCGCGGCGCGCGTCGCCATCGACGCCGAGGTGGCCAAACTGCCCAAGGTCTCCGGTGGCGGCGCCGGCCAGCCGCAGGCCACGCCCGGCCTCGTGCGCGTGCTCGACGCCGCCCAGCAAGCCGCCCAGAAGGCGGGCGACGAGTACGTGGCGCAGGACCGCCTGCTGATCGCCCTGGCCGATTCCAGCGGCGCCGCTGCCCGCGCGCTCCGCGCCGCGGGGGCGACCCCGCAGGCGCTGGACAAGGCGGTCGCCGATATCCGCAAGGGCCGCAAGGTCACCAGCCCGAACGCCGAGGCCGGCTTCGAGTCACTGAAGAAATACACCCGCGACCTGACGGCGGTGGCGCGCGAAGGCAAGCTCGACCCGGTGATCGGCCGCGACGAGGAGATCCGCCGCACCATCCAGGTGCTGGCCCGCCGCACCAAGAACAATCCCGTCCTCATCGGTGAGGCCGGGGTCGGCAAGACCGCGATCGTCGAAGGGCTCGCCATCCGCATCGTCAACGGCGACGTGCCGGAAGCCTTGAAGGGCAAGCGGCTGCTGTCGCTCGACCTCGGCGCCATGGTCGCCGGCTCCAAATACCGCGGCGAGTTCGAGGAGCGGCTGAAGGCGGTGCTGAAGGAGATCGAGTCCGCCGAGGGTGAGGTCATTCTGTTCATCGACGAAATGCACAACCTGGTGGGCGCCGGTCGCGCCGACGGGGCAATGGACGCCTCCAATCTCATCAAGCCGGAGCTGGCGCGCGGCGTGCTGCACTGCGTCGGCGCCACCACGCTGGACGAATACCGCAAGCACATCGAGAAGGACGCCGCCCTGGCGCGCCGCTTCCAGCCGGTGTTCGTCGGCGAGCCGAGCGTGGAGGACACCATTTCCATCCTCCGCGGCATTCGCGAGAAGTACGAGCTGCATCATGGCGTGCGCATCACCGACGGCGCGCTGGTGGCGGCGGCGACGCTGTCCAACCGCTACATCACCAACCGCTTCCTGCCGGACAAGGCGATCGACCTGGTCGACGAGGCGGCGAGCCGGCTGCGCATGCAGGTGGACAGCAAACCCGAGGAGCTGGACGAACTCGACCGGCGGGTCATGCAGCTCAAGATCGAGCGCGAGGCGCTGAAGCGCGAATCCGACGCCGCCAGCAAGGAACGGCTGGAGAAGCTGGAGCACGAGCTGGCCGGCCTCGAGGAGAAATCCGACGCCCTGACCGCCACCTGGAAGGTGGAGAAGGGAAAACTGGCCGACAACCAGAAGCTCAAGGAGCGGCTGGACGCGGCGCGCAGCGAGATGGAGGTAGCCCAGCGGCGCGGCGACCTCGGCCGGGCGTCGCAGCTTCTGTATGGCGAAATCCCCGACATCGAGAAGAAGCTGGCGGCCGCGCAGGACGGTGGGCGGCTGGTGAACGAGGCGGTGACCGAAGAGCAGATCGCCTCCGTCGTCTCCCGCTGGACCGGCGTGCCGGTGGACCGGATGCTGGAGGGCGAACGGACAAAACTGCTGCACATGGAGGAGGGACTGCGCCGCCGCGTGGTCGGCCAGGAGGAGGCGCTGCGGGCGGTCGCCAACGCGGTGCGCCGCGCACGCGCCGGCCTGCAGGACCCCAACCGGCCGATCGGCAGCTTCCTGTTCCTCGGCCCCACCGGCGTTGGCAAGACGGAACTGACCAAGGCGCTGGCGGAATTCCTGTTCGACGACGAACGGGCGATGGTGCGCATCGACATGAGCGAGTTCATGGAGAAGCACAGCGTCTCCCGCCTGATCGGCGCGCCGCCGGGCTACGTGGGCTATGACGAGGGTGGGGTGCTGACCGAGGCGGTGCGGCGGCGGCCCTACCAGGTGATCCTGTTCGACGAGGTGGAGAAGGCGCACGAGGACGTCTTCAACGTGCTGCTGCAAGTGCTGGACGACGGCCGCCTGACCGACGGCCAGGGCCGTACGGTAGACTTCAAGAACACCATCATCGTGCTGACCAGCAACCTCGGCAGCGACATCCTGGCCACCCAGCCCGAGGGCGAGGACATCGCCATGGCCTACAAGGGCGTGATGGAGCTGGTGCGCCAGCACTTCCGGCCGGAGTTCCTGAACCGGCTGGACGAGGTGGTGCTGTTCCGCCGGCTGCAGCGCAGCGACATGGCGGCGATCGTGGACATCCAGCTGGCCCGGCTGCGCAAGCTGCTGGCCGACCGGAACATCGTGCTGGAGTTGGATCGCACCGCCACCGACTGGCTGGCCGGCGAAGGCTACGACCCGGTCTACGGCGCCCGGCCGCTGAAGCGCGTGATCCAGCGCAGCCTGCAGAACGTGCTGGCCGGATACATCCTCGACGGCAGCGTCAAGGACGGCGAGACCGTGCGCGTCTCGGCGGGTCCGGACGGACTGCTCGTCAACGGCCACCTGGCCGAGGCGGCATAGGAAGGGCAGGCCAGGGGACCACGTGCCCCTGGCCTCGCCTGACTACCCTGCCGCGACGCCTGCCATGGCGCTGATCCGCCGGTACGCCCCGATCACCAGATTGGCGAGATTCCGGCCCATGAAATCCCGCACTGTATCCTGATCGAACAGGCCGGGATTGGCGCTCAGCCGCGGATCGCTGTGCCCTTCCGCTTTGGAGAGAGCCTCGAACATCGCCCGGAACCCGCCGAAATTCCAGCAGACCCGGCCGTAAGGCGCGTCGCTGGCCACCGCCAGATTGTGCCGCCACGGCGCTCCGGCCGTACGATAGGCGATCAGGTCGCTTTCGATATGCGTGTCGCGTTTGGCGCTCATGACGAAGAACACGTTGGGACATTGCAGCCCAAGCTCACGTGCCGCCGTATAGAGCGCATCCGCTTCCATGTAGCCGGCACCGCCGCCGCCCATGTGGACGCCGATCACCGGATGGTCGGGATGACGCAACGCAACCGTGCGAAGACCGGCGGCAGGCGTGAACGGCGTGTCGGCGCCGAAGTGAAACGCGGGCACCGCGCCGAGGCCGACGATCTGGTCGACCAGGGCCAGCACCATGGCGTCGTCGATCTGGTAGCCGTTTTGCGCCGGGTTCAGCTTGACGACCGGAAAGCCCCATTCCTCGACGCAAATCTCCACGATTTCAGCGGCGCGTGCCGTGCCCACGGCTTTCGGGTCCGTCCAGCCCGCGGGAATGATGCGGCCAGGGTAGCGCGTCGCGATGCCGGCGATCGCCTGGTTGGCCGCGAGCAGCAGGTCGAAGTTGCGGGCCTGGTCAGGGCCGTAGGCGAGCACGGCCGGGTTCTGCCAGCACAGCGCCATATCGACCCCTGCCAGGTCCATGTCGCGCACGAGTTCCGCGGCGCTGATCGGGCGGCCCTGATAGTAATTAGGACTCTGGCGCAGGCGCTCACGCACCGCGTCGCTGTAGGTGGCGGGATCGGAGGGGTGGGTATCGCCGTCGATCACCACATGATCGCGGACCGATTCCAAGTAGCGCAGGCGCTCGGCCACGACCCGCGTGGCCGCTTCGCTTAGACTCATGAACGTCTCCTTCGTGCTGCGGGCATCGCACCAATGTTCCGACCCTGACGAATGACCTCGCCGGGGTCGGAACACCAGGCCTTGGTCGGTTATTCCGCCGCTTGCGCAACCACCGGCGGGCGGGCACGGAAAAGGAAGATCAGCAGACCGGCGGCAACCAGGGCGCCGGCCAGGAACACGACGCCGGTGATGAACGAGTGCGTCCTGTCGATCAGGAAGCCGACGGCGAAGGGGCCGAGGAACCCGCCAAGATTGCCCAGCGAATTGATGATGCCGATGCCCGCGCCGAGCGCGGTTCCGGTCAGGAAGGTCGTCGGAGTCGCCCAGAACACGCCGATGTAGGAGTACAGGAAGCCCATGCACAGGACCATGGAGCCGATCGCCAGCACCGGATGCGGCTGACCGAACATCACTGACAGCAACAAGAAGAAAGCGCCGCCGATCATGGCGATGGCGATGCCTTGCTGGCGCTTGCCGGTCACGTCGACGTGGCGCGCCATCAGCAACGCACCGGCCATGCCGGCGATCCACGGCAACGCCGAGAGCAGGCCGACGGTCATGTTGTTGCCGCCGGAAACCGAGCGCACGAGGGTGGGAAGCCACAGCCCATAGCCGTAGAAGCCGATCTGGATCAGGAAGAATACAACCACGAGGATCCACAGGTTGGGGCTGGTAAGCGCCTCCCGCGTGGAACCCGATTGCTTGCGGATGGCCCCCCGCTCGGCGGTGAGCGTCGTGGTCAGGTAGTTCCTCTCGGGTTCGGGCAGCCAGGTCGCGGTGGCCGGATCGTCATCGATGAAATACCACCATACGACGGCCCAGATCAGCGGCGGCAGGCCCTCGAGGAAGAACATCATGCGCCAGTCCGCATAGGTCAGAATCAATCCGCAGAGCGGCGACATCACGATCGAGGAAAACGGGATGCACAGGTACCAGTAGGCATTTGCCTGCGACCGTTCGGCGAGGGGGAACCATTTTGACAACAATATCATCGTCGCCGGGGACACGCCGCCTTCGACGACGCCCAGGAGAAAGCGCACGCCCAGTAACTGGTGAACGTTCTGCACCAGCCCGGTGCTCATCGAGACGATACCCCAGACGATCAGGGCAACCGTCACGAAACGCTTGGCACCAAATTTCTCGGCAATGATCGCGCCGGGAATCTGGAGAAAAAGATAGCCGATAAAGAAAATCCCCGCCGCCATGCCGGCATAGGTGGCATCGATCGCGAGATCATGTTGTATGCCGGGGAACGCGAAACTGATGTTGTTCCGATCGATGAACGCGATCGTGTACATCAGGAAGGCGACAGGAATAATACGGCGCCAGCGCTTCTGCGGCACGTCACTGCTTTCTTGCATCGAGGTGTTCCTCCACCATCGTCGTTTTTCGGCCGGTCAACGCCCGCGCCAGCCCGGCGGCAGTTGCGGCTGAACCCCGCGCGATCACCTTAGAAGGTGACTTTAGGAGGAACAAATGCAATGAATTTGCCGTTCGGATTAATGAGGCTCATCTGATGACCACCCTGCCGCTGCGCGCCGTGCAAGCCTTCGAGGTTGCGGCACGGCTCCTTTCGCTCAAGGGCGCCGGCGACAAGCTGTCCCTGACGCCCTCGGCCATTTCGCACCAGGTGCGTTTGCTGGAGCAGCATCTCGGCGTGGCGCTGTTCCATCGCTTCAATCGCCGCGTGGTGCTGACCGACGCCGGCAGGACTTTCTATCATCAGGTGGCGGGCGCCTTCGGCCAGATCGATCATGCCGCCACGCTGGTCAGCGAGCATGGCTTCACCGACCTGCTGACGGTTCAGTGTCCACCGAGTTTCGCGCCGTCCTGGCTGATGCCGCGGATCGGGTCGTTTCTCGAGCGGCATCCCGATATCGACCTGCGCGTGCATGCCACGCCCGAGCAGGCCGATTTCGAGCACAACCGGGCCGATGTCGAGATTCGCTATGGCAACGGTGACTGGCCCTGGCTGCATGTTCGTCCGCTGGTGGCGGAAGTGATAACCCCGCTTTGCAGTCCCGGCCTGCTTCGCGACCGGCCTGTTCCCTTGACGATCGATGGGGTGCGCGCGCTGCCGCTCATCCATTCCGAGCGGAGCATCGTGACCTGGGCCGCCTGGCTGGCGGCGAACGGGTCGGAACCGATCGGGGTGGCGCGCGGACTGCGGTTCGACCGCGGCTATCTGGCGGTGCAGGCGGCCAGCCTCGGACTCGGTGTGGCGTTGGAAAGCACCGTGTTCGCCGGTCGTGAACTGGCGGATGGCACCCTGGTCGCCCCGTTCATCCGGATCGCCGCCCATGTCAGCGCCGGCCTGCACCACCTGGTTTGCCCGCAGGAGCACATGAAGTGGCCGAAGGTCATGAAGTTCTATGACTGGGCCATCGGCGAGGCACAGCGGCGCCCGTCGGATCCGACATAAAGGCGCGCCAGCCCAGCGTTCGACGCATGCCGGCTGGTACTGCCGCCAAAGGTAGCGGTGCTTATTATACGCTACATGAGCGATCAGCCCGACATACTGTTTCTGCTGCACGACGTGGGGCGCCAGTTGCGCCTGGACGCCGATCGTCGCGCCACCTGCCACGGCCTGACCCGGGCGCAATGGGTCATCCTGTTCTGGCTCGACCGCCAGCCCGGCCTGTCGCAGAAGGAGTTGGCCGAAATCCTGGAAGTCGAGCCGATCACCGTCGCCCGCATAATCGATCGGCTGGAGGAGCACGGGATGGTCGAACGGCGCGGCGATCCCGGTGACCGCCGGGTGTGGCGGCTGCATCTGCTGCCGCCGGCCCGCCCGGTGCTGAACGCGCTGCACTGCGAGGCTGCCGCCATGCGGGCGCAGGTCACCGACGGTCTGGAGGCCGGGACCATCGCCGTGGTCGTCGACGCGCTGGTGGCCATGAAAGCCAACGTGGTGGCCGGGCTGCGTGCCCGTGAGCGCCAGTTGAGCGCACCGGAACTGGCCTGATGTCCCAGGCGACCGCGGCCGATATCCGCCCCACCCCGCGCGTTACCACCGCCACGCCGCTGCGCCGGCGCGTCCGCCTCCGCCTGGTGCGCCCACTGCTGATGCTGGGCGGCATCGCCGCGGTCATCGTCGGCGCCGGCTATTACTGGTTGATCAGCGGCAACATCGTCTCCATCGACAACGCCTATGTCCGCGCCGGCAAGCTGTCGGTCGCCACCGACGTGTCCGGCATCGTCCAGGACGTGGCGGTCAAGGAAGGCGACCACGTGCGCCGCGGCGCGGTGCTGTTCCGCCTCGATCCGCGTCAGTTCCAGATCGCGCTGGATGGCGCCAGGGCCAACCTGGCTCAGGTGGGCCTGCAGATGGACGCGGCCAAGCTCGACTATCAGCGCATGCTGCGCGACATCGACGCCAAGCAGGCCCAGGTGCAGTCCGACCAGGCCAGTTACGAGCGTTTCGCCAACCTGGTGAAGGGCGGCGGCGTGACCCGCGCGGAGTACGACGATGCCCGCTTCCGCCTGGCCGCGGACCAGGCCGCGGTGCAGGGCCTGAAGGTGGAGGCCCAGGTCCAGTTGGCCCGCCTCGGGGGCGACCCCAACATCGACGTTACCCGCACCCCCGAATACCTGAAGGCGCAGGCCCAGGTGGACGAGGCGCAGCGCCAGCTCGACCACACCGTCGTGCGCGCCCCGTTCGACGCCATCGCCACCCAGGTCGATCAGATCCAGCCCGGCACCTACCTGGCCGCCTCGGTCGCCGCCTTCGGCCTGGTCTCCACCGAGCATGTCTGGATCGAGGCGAACCCGAAGGAAACCGACCTCACCTACGTCAAGCCGGGCGATCCGGTGCAGTTCACCGTGGATACCTATCCCGGCCGGACCTGGCGGGGCACGGTGGAGAGCATCGCGCCGAACAGCGGCTCGGAATTCTCCATCCTGCCGGCGCAGAACGCCTCGGGGAACTGGGTGAAGGTGGTGCAGCGCATCCCGGTGCGCGTGCGGGTCGATCGCCAGTCCGGCGACCCCGAGCTGCGCGCGGGCATGAGCGTCATCGTGGACATCGCCACCGGCCACGTCCGCCACTTCAGCGATCTGATCCCATAACATTCCACACCCCTCCCGCTACGGGAGGAGGCAGGGGGAGGGGTCGCAAGCGGCCCCGGCACGATGACCCAGGACGCCGTCCCGCACCGCGCGCTGATCACTGGCTGTGCCATGGTGGCCACGCTGATGCAGGCGCTGGACGCCACCATCGCCAACGTGGCGCTGCCCTACATGCAGGGCAGCCTGTCGGCCAGTGCCGATGAGATCACCTGGGTGCTGACCTCCTACGTCAGCGCCGCGGCGATCATGACCGCGCCGGTCGGCTGGCTGGCGACGCGGTTCGGCCGCAAGAACCTGTTCATCGTCAGTCTGGCCGGCTTCACCGCCACGTCGATGATGTGCGGCGCCGCGCAAACGCTGACGCAGATGGTGCTGTTCCGTCTGCTGCAGGGCATGTGCGGCGCCGCCCTCGTGCCGCTGTCGCAGGCCACCCTGCTGGACATCTACCCCGCCGAGCGGCGCCCCGCCGCCATGGCGATCTGGGGCATCGGCGTCATGGTCGGGCCGATCCTGGGCCCCACCCTCGGCGGCTACCTGACCGAGTACTACAACTGGCGCTGGGTGTTCTACGTCAACCTGCCGTTCGGCATCCTGGCCATTGCCGGCCTGCTGGCCTTCCTGCCGAAGGGCGACTCCAACGCCAGGCTGCGCTTCGACTGGATCGGCTTCGCCGTGCTGGCGGTCGCCATCGGCGCGTTCCAGTTGATGCTCGACCGCGGCGAGGACCAGGACTGGTTCACCTCGCGGGAGATCATCACCGAGGCGGTGCTGGCCGGGCTCGGCCTGTATCTGTTCGTGGTCCACATGTTCACCGCGGAAAAACCGTTCCTGCCGCCGGCGATCTTCCGCGACCGCAACTTCGCCGCCGGCATGGCCATGATGTTCGCCATCTGCATGGTGCTGCTGGCCAGTTCCGCGCTGCTCGCGCCCTACCTGCAGAACCTCGCCAACTACCCGGTCGATACCGCCGGCCTCGCGATGGCGCCGCGCGGCATCGGCACCATGGCGGCGATGATCCTCGCCGGGCGCATCGGTGCGCGCGTCGACCAGCGCAAGATGATGGCCGTTGGGCTGGTGGCGATGTCCTGGTCGCTCTACGACATGAGCCTGTGGACCCCGGACGTCTCCGAGCTGCGGCTGATCGTTACCATCGTGGTCCAGGGCTTCGGCATGGGCTTCGTGTTCAACCCGCTCACGGTGCTGGCTTTCGCGACGCTGGCGCCGAAATTGCGTGGCGATGGGGCGGCGCTGCTCAGCCTGTTCCGCAACATCGGATCGGCGATCGGCATCTCGGTCACTTCCTTCTCGCTGGCGCAGTTGACCCAGGTTTCGCATGCCGACCTTGCCGCCCACATCACCCCGTTCAACCGCCTGCTGCAAAGCGGTGCGGCCGGACACTTCCTCAATCCCGCCACCGCCGCCGGCGCCAGCGTGCTGGATGTCGCCATCAACCGCCAGGCGCAGATCATCGCCTATAGCGACGATTACCGGCTGATGATCGTGGCGACCATCGCTCCGCTGCTGTTGCTGCCGCTGATGCACCGCGGCCGCCGCCCCCCTGGTCCGGCCGCGGCGCACGTGGCCATGGACTGATCCGCCATGGTACTGTCATGTTGCTTCCTCCCCCCGCGGGAGGGGACGACAGGACGATGCCGCAATGACGACCGAGGCTGGTCCGGCTGAGCCGGGATCGACGGTACCGCACCGTGCCCTGCTCACCGGCTGTGTCATGCTGGCCACGCTGATGCAGATACTGGATTCGACCATCGCCACCGTGGCGCTGCCCTACATGCAGGGCAGCATGTCGGCCAGCGCCGACGAGATCACCTGGGTGCTGACCTCCTACGTGGCGGCGTCCGCGGTGATGACCGCCCCGGTCGGCTGGATGGCGCACCGTTTCGGCCGCAAGGGTCTGTTCATCGCCTGCCTGGTCGGCTTCACCGCCACCTCCATGATGTGCGGCGCGGCGCAAACGCTCGGCCAGATCGTGGTGTTCCGCATCGTCCAGGGCATGTGCGGCGCCGCCATGGTGCCGCTGTCGCAGGCCGTTATGCTCGACATCTACCCGTTCGAGCAGCGCGCTCAGGCGATGGCCATTTTCGGCATCGGCATCATGGTCGGCCCGATCATGGGCCCGACCCTCGGCGGCTGGCTGACCGATGCCTACAACTGGCGCTGGGTATTCTACATCAACCTGCCCCTGGGCATCATCGCCGTCACCGGGCTTGCCATCTTCATGCCGCGATCGCCGGTGCGTCCCGATTTGCGGTTCGACTGGATGGGTTTCGCCGTGCTGGCGCTCGGCATCGGCTGCCTGCAGATGATGCTCGATCGCGGCCAAGACCAGGACTGGTTCAATTCGCGTGAGATCATCACTGAGGCGGTGCTGGCGGGGCTCGGGTTCTACCTGTTCATCGTCCACATGTTCACCGCGAAGAGACCCTTCCTGCCGGTGGGGGTGTTCCGCGACCGCAACTTCGCCGCCGCGGCGCTGATGATGTTCTGCACCGGCATGGTGCTGCTGGCGACCACCGCCCTGCTGTCGCTCTACCTGCAGAACCTGGCGGACTACCCGGTCTCCACCGCCGGTCTGGCCCTGGCGCCACGCGGCATCGGCACCATGGTGGCCATGCTGTTGGCTGCCCGGCTGGCCAATCACATCGACCAGCGCCTGCTGATGGCCTTCGGTCTGCTGCTGCTGGGCTGGAACCTGCAGCGCATGAGCGGCTGGACGCCCGACGTTTCCGATCTCGATCTGACCGCCGCGCTGGTGACCCAGGGCTTTGCCATGGGGTTCATCTTCAACCCGATGACGGTGATGGCCTTCACCACGCTGCCCACCCATCTGCGTGGCGATGCGACGGCGGTGCAGAACCTGTCGCGCAACATCGGGGCGGCGATCGGCATTTCCATCACCTCGTCCACGCTGGTGCACAACACCCAGGTCATGCACGCCGATCTGGTCGCCGGCATCACGCCGTTCCACCGCGCGCTCCAGGGCGCCGGAGCGGTAGCCGGGCTGCTCGATCCCGTCACCGGCCACGGCAGCGCGCTGCTCGACCAGATGGTCAACCGGCAGGCCGAGATCATCGCTTACAGCGACGACTTCTGGATCATGTCGTTCGCGGTCATTCCGCCCCTTCTGCTGCTGCTGCTGATGCGCGGCCATCGCCGTGCCCCGTCGCTTGCCAATGCGGTGCGGGCGGGCTTGAGTGCGCCCGATCATGCCCACCCTCCGCAAGCGACTCGCCGTGCATGACCGGCTGACCGTCCTGGCCGCGCGGCCGGGGGGCGACGCGTGAGACGGCGGTGGCGATCCCTGTTGCGCCTGCCCGGGCAGTCCTGGCGGCTGGTGTGGCAGCACGGGTTGCCGGCGCTGGCCTACCTGGCGAGCTTCCTGCGCAGCCCGCACCAGATTCTCAGCGCCTGGCCCGAAGACGGCATCCGCGTTGGCCCGCGGGTGGCGATCTTTGCCCATTTTGATGCCGGCGGTGCGCTGCGGCCGCATGTGCTGCAATACCTGTCGGCCCTGCGCGCGAGCGGGCTCAGCGTGGTGGTCGTCACCAATTCGGGCGGCCTGCGTGCCGAGGCGATGGCGGCGTTGCGCACGCTCTGCGCCGGCGTGATCGTGCGGCGCAACGTCGGCTACGATTTCAGTGCCATGCGCGACGGCATCGAGCGGGTCGGGCTGCCGCGACCCGAGACCGAGATGGTGGTGCTGGTCAACGACAGTGTCTACGGGCCGCTGCAGCCGCTCGGACCGCTGATCGAGAAGATGGATTTCGGTCGCGCCGACCTGTGGGGCATGACCGAGAGCTGGCAGACCCGCTACCATCTGCAATCCTATTTCGTGGCGTTCGGCCGGGCGGCGCTGACCAATCCGGCCTGGGCGGCGTTCTGGCGCGGCGTGCGGCCGGTCTCGTCCAAATGGTGGGTCATCCTGCATTACGAGATCGGACTGACGCAGCGGTTCCTGCGGGCGGGTCTGCAGGCGCGGGCACTGTGGCGATACCAGGACCTGGTCCGCCTGATCCCGGCGATGGACGGCCCGAAGCCGGCCAAAAACGACGAGGTTAGCGGCAATGCCGATCCGAATCTGCTGGCCCCCCTGGCCAGGGCCCGCCTGGCGCATGCGCGCCACCTGGAGGAATCGGTGTCGGAGCGGTCGGCGCTGAACCCGACCTCGGATTTATGGCGCCAGTTGCTGGAGGCCGGCTTCCCGTTCCTGAAGCGTGAGTTGCTGTGCAAGAACCCCACGTTCGTTCACGACGTGGCCGAGTGGCGCGATGTGGTGCGCTCCGTCAGCCCGGCCGACCTGGAGGTGATCGAGCGCGATCTGCAGCGCACGGTGCGCAATCGCGCCCCTTAGGCAGAAAGAATTTCCCCGGAACGGGCGTCCCTGGCCGCCGCCGATCAGACCTTCTCGACCTGGCCGTATTCGAGCTCGACCGGCGTCGAGCGGCCGAAGATGGACACGCTGACCTTCACGCGGCCCTTCTCCTCGTCCACTTCCTCGATCGTGCCGTTGAAGCTGGTGAACGGGCCGTCGGCGACCCGGACCTGCTCGCCGACCTCGAAGACCACCGACGGACGCGGCCGCTCGACGCCTTCCTGGGTCTGCTTGAGGATCCGTTCGGCCTCGGTGTCCGAGATCGGGCTGGGACGGGTCTTGGTGCCGAGGAAGCCGGTGACCTTGGGCGTGTCCTTCACCAGGTGCCAGGCCTCGTCGCTCAGCTCCATCTTCACCAGCACGTAGCCCGGAAAGAACTTGTGCTCGGCGTTGACCTTCTGGCCGCGGCGGACCTCGACGACCTGCTCGGAAGGCACCAGCACCTCATCGATCTGGTCGGCCAGCCCTTTCTGGTCGGCCTGCTCCTTGATCTGCTGGGCGATCTTCTTCTCGAAACCGGAATAGACGTGCACCACGTACCAGCGTTTGGCCATCAGCCCGTTCCCTCAGCTCGCCGCGCCGAACAGCAGGCGCACGAACACGCCGATGATCTGATCGGCGGTGAAAAAAAACAGCGCGGCCAGCGCCGCCATGGCAAACACCAGGCCGGTCGTGACCAGCGTCTCCTTGCGGGATGGCCAGGTGACCTTGATCACCTCGCTGCGCACCTCGCGAAAGAACTTCGCCGGATGGAACGCCAAGCCGCTCATGCTTCTGGGCTGCCTTTCGAAAGTGGACGCATTGGCAGGGGTGGAGGGTCTCGAACCCCCAACCTCCGGTTTTGGAGACCGGCGCTCTAGCCAATTGAGCTACACCCCTACCGGCGCCCGGAAAGCGACGGCGCGCCGCGGCGGCGCCGCGCAATCCGGGTGCGGAGGCGCGTAGAAAGAATGCGCCGGGCGTTATGTCAAGGGCGCTGTCTCTCGGACGGCCGCGCAGCAGGGCAGCGGCGCGGCCGTCAGCGGTCGAAAACATTCCGCGGACGCCCCGACAATGGGCATGCAACGACCGCGGGGTCGGTTTCGACGGGGCATTCCAGGGGGGCAGCAGCCCAAAAGTTGGTATCTCTATCGATGATGGTTAGACAAATTTGACTCAATAAGTGAATTATGCTAACGATCGCGCGTTAGGTCGGAGTGCCGCATGAGACGCCAGCCACTGCCCGTCCGAGGCGAACAGTCCCCCGGTCCCCCGGCGGGCGACCGGGGCGCGGCCGGGCAGCCCGATTCACCGGTTGACCCGTCAACTTCCTGATCGGCCGCCCGATCCGGCCGTTTCGGCCCCGCCGCCAGGACTGGCGGCATCACCCCCTCCGGAGACCATCAATGGACCTCACCCAGCTGCTCGGGCTGGCGCAGACGTTCGGCCTGGGCGCCTACGTGAGCTATCTCGTCGCGGCCATCGGTATCGCCGCCATCCTTGCCGCCGTCCTGCCGCCCGCGACCGCCACGTCGCCGGCCTGGTGGCGCGCCACCCGTCACCTTCTCGATTGGTGCGCCGCCAACAAGGGCAATGCCACCAACGCATCCGGCGCCGCCCCGTCGGCCGCCGCTTCCGCCAAGCCGTGAGGAACGCCATGAACACCACCCGTCGAACCTTGCTTGCCCTGTCCGTCCCGGCTCTGGCGCTCGCGGCCTGCGCCGGCACCACCGTCGCATCGCTCGCCTCCGACGTGCAGTTGGTGGACGGCGGCGCCCAGTCGCTCGCCGCCGCGATCATGAAGGTCGCCAACGTGCCGACCGATCTCGCGACGCAGATCGAGGGCTACCTGACCACCATCAGTACCGGCGCGACCGCGGTTGCCACCACCTCGACGGCGGGCGCCACCACGGCCGTGCAGCAGATCGTCGCCGCCGTGCAAGCGCTGGTGCCGGTCGTGATGCCGCTGATCCCCGGCGGCTCGGCGCTGCAGCCGGTCGCCAACGCGCTGTTGTCGATGGTCCCGACCCTGCTGGCCTACGTCGGCGTCTTGGGCGCCGCCACGGCCGTGCCGGTCTACACGCCCGATCAGGCGCGGCTGATCCTGCGCACGGCGGCAAAGTAGCCCGGTGTTCCATCTCGGGCTGATTCACCGCCCCCATCCCGGGCTGCCGCGTCTGGCAGCCCGGATGGACATGGCGGCGCTCGTCGCCCCCGACGCGTGCGACTGGCACCGCGCCATCACGCTCGACGGCGACGCGCTCGGCAACGACACCCATTCCAACTGCCTGCCGTGCGGCGCGCTGCGGTCGATCCAGATCAGGCGCGCCGTGGCCGCCGGAGATGCCCGCAAACCCGCGGCGGACGAGGCATTGGCGCTCTACCGCGCGTGGTCCGGTTGGGACGGCACCGAGGCCACCGACATCGGCACGGCGAGCGACGCGGCGGCCCTTGCGTGGGCCCGGCGCGGCGTGAAATGGGGCGAGCAGTGGGACGACATCCCCAGCATCGCCGCGCTGGACCCGGCCAACGCCGCACACGTCAGGGCGGCGGTGGCGTTCCTCGGTCCGATCCAGCTCGATCTGAACATGCCGGCGGCCTGGCAGGGCGCCACGACCTGGACGATCATCAGCGGGTCGTGGGGTCAGCCGGGCACCTGGGGCGCCCACCGCGTCTGTGCCGGGCGGTATGACCAGCAGTCCCTGTACGCCATTACCTGGGGTACCGAGGTCCGGATCACCTGGGCCGCACTGGCCGCCTATGCCTTGAACGCGGAAGCCAGCGTGTCGCGGTCCTGGCTCGAGGCGACGGGCGCATCCCCGACCGGGCTCGACCTGGCCGCGCTGGAGGGCGAGTTGCGCGCGCTCGCGGCCTGAACCGTCGGTATCGGCATCGCCGCGCGCCGGATCTATGATCGCCAGCCGCGCGGCGGCGCTGAACGGCGGAGGGATCGGCATGACGGATCGGGTGGCGTTGGTGACCGGGGCTGCGCGCGGCATCGGCGCGGCGGTGGCGGCGCGGCTGGTGGGCGACGGGTTTCGCACCGTCCTGCTCGACCGCGACCCGGCCGGCGCGGCCACCGCCGAACGACTCGGCGCCCGCTTCGAGGCCGCCGATGTCGCCGACGAGGCCGCCGTGAACGCCGCCATCGCCGACCTCAGAGCCCGCGAGGGCCGGCTCGACGCGCTGGTCAGCAACGCCGGCTACGGCATTCGCAAACCGCTCGCAGCCCTCAGCCTGGCCGAGTGGAACGCCGTGCTGGCGACCAACCTGACCGCCACCTTCCTGCTGGCGCGCGCCGCCGAGGACCTGCTGCGCGGCGCGCGCGGCGCCATCGTCACCATCGCCTCCACCCGCGCCCGCATGTCCGAGCCCGACACCTTTCCCTACACGGCCTCGAAAGGGGGCCTGGCGGCGCTGACCCACGCGCTGGCGGTCAGCCTGGGACCGGAGGTGCGCGCCAACTGCATCCTGCCGGGCTGGATCGACACCAGGGGGGAAATACTGTCGGCGGCCGACCACGCCCAGCATCCGGCCGGCCGCGTCGGCACGCCAGAGGACGTGGCGGCGCTGGTTGCCTGGCTGGTCGGCCCGGAGAGCGGCTTCGTCACCGGCGCGGAATTCGTCGTCGATGGCGGCATGACGAGGAAGATGATATACGTCTAATGATCGTATATATCAGCCTGCTTGATATACGGCGGCTATGACCATATTCTACGGTAGTTCCCGGAGAATTACGTCATGAACCGCATATTTCCGCGCATCCACGTCCTGCACGAGAACCCGGCCTGGCTGCCGCCGATCGCCGCCGCGCTCGACCGGCGCCACCTGCCCTGGACCGAGTGGTTCCTGCATGGTGGCACCTTCGACCTCGCCGCCACTCCGCCCGAGGGCGTGTTCTACAACCGCATGAGCGCCTCCTCGCACACCCGCGACCATCGCTTCTCGGCCGAGCTCACCGCCGCGGTGCTGGCCTGGCTCGCGCGTTGGGGCAGGCCGGTGGTCAACGGGTCAGCCGCGCTCGACCTCGAAATCAGCAAGGTGCGTCAGTACGCCGCCCTGGAGGCCGCCGGCCTGCCGACGCCGCGCACCGTGCTGGTGGCGGAGCGCGACGAGATTCTCCCCGCCGCCCGGATGCATTTCGCCGGCGCCCCGGTGATCCTGAAACCCAATCGCGGCGGCAAGGGCCTGGGCGTGCGGCTGTTCCACACCCTGACCGGGCTGGCCGACTACGTACAGGGCCCGGACTATGAGGCGCCGGTGGATGGGCTGCAGTTGCTGCAGGAATACGTCCGCGCCCCGCGCCCGGTCATCACCC
The DNA here is from genome assembly GCA_964459005.1 of uncultured Acetobacteraceae bacterium. Taxonomy (GTDB): domain Bacteria; phylum Pseudomonadota; class Alphaproteobacteria; order Acetobacterales; family Acetobacteraceae; genus Rhodovastum. The sequence goes on along the minus strand of CAYWOW010000003.1, from coordinate 37,667 downwards.
GGGTGGAATTCATCGGCGGGCGCTTCCTCTACGCCGTGGAGGTGGACACCAGCGAGGGCTTCGAGCTCTGCCCCGCCGATGCCTGCGCCATCGGCGATGCCGTCTGCCCGGTCGGCACCGACCGGCCGGCGCACCGTTTCACCATTGTCGAGGGCGTCGACCGCGCCCTCAACGACCGGCTGGAGTGGTTCCTGGCCGGCGCCGGCATCGATGTCGCCGGCATCGAGTTCATCCGCGCCGAGGATGGCCGGTTGCTGGTCTACGACATCAACACCAACACCAACTACAACGCCGAGGCCGAACAGCGTGCCGGCCGCGCCGACACCAGCCGGTCGGGCCCGGGTGCCCTGGCGGACTACCTCGGTGCCGAGCTTGCCGGCCTGCGCGTCGCGGCGTGAGCCTGGTTACTCTGCCCGCTGCGCCTGACGTTGGTGGAACTGCGACGGGTCGGGGATCAAATAGCCGTGGCGGCGCGCGGACAGGATGGTGCGTTCCGAGGCGCCCACCGAGACCAGCTTGCGGCGCAGTTTCAGCACCAGCTGATCGACGCTCCGGTCGTCGGCGTGCAGGGTGCGCTTGAGGGCGACCGCGCCGAGCGATTCGCGTGACACGCTGGCGCCGTTGGCGTCGAGCAGGGCATTGAGGATGCCGGCCTCCGCCTCGGTCAGCGTGACGCTGGCCGCGTTGGCGCCGAGCAGTAACCGCCGGGTGTGATCCATGGTCAGGCCGGACCCGGCCGATGCAGGCTCGGGCCGATACAGGCGCCGGTGGACCGCGCGGATGCGGGCGGCGAGTTCGCGCAGTGCAGCCGGCTTGACGATGTAGTCGTCGGCGCCGGCTTCCAGCCCGGCGATGCGGCTCGCCTCGGCGCCGTTGACGGTGACCACGATGACCCCGCAATCGGCCTCGCGGGCGAACCGCGCCACCAGCTGCATGCCGTAGACGTCAGGGAGTTCCAGGTCCACCAGGACGACATCGGGGTGGAATTCCGATTTAGCCACGATCGCTTCGGCGCCAGTCATCTCGGTGCGCGTATCCATGCCCGCCTCGCGCAAGGCCGCCTCGATGGCGGCCGCCATGGTCGCCCCGTCCTCGACGATCAACACCCGCAGGGCCGTGGCGCGGCCCGCCCGATCGTCGGCAACAGAATCATACGCGTCCATCGGCCCCCCAGGTGTCACGAGTTGGCGCCTTGCAATCACTCTGACACGCAAAGGTGGTTCCGTCACGTGGGACGCGCGCGAAAATTGTTACAGGACCTGCCCCGCAAGCTCCCGCCACTCGGCTTCCGTAACCGTACGCACGCCGAGTTCGGCCGCCTTGCGCGCTTTCGACCCCGCATCGGCGCCGACCACGACCAGATCGGTCTTTTTTGATACGCTGTCGGTGACGCGGGCGCCCAGCTTCTCCGCCATCGCTTTTGCCTCGGGGCGGGTCAGGGTTGCCAGCGTGCCGGTGAACACCACCACCTTGCCCGCCAGTTCACCGCCGCCGGCGGCCTGCTCGTCCTCGATCTCCAGCAGCCCGGCTAGTTCGTCGACGGTGGCCCCGTTGCGCGGCTCGCTGAAGAACTCGGCCAGTTCCTCGGCGATGGCCGGGCCGATGCCGACGATGTTGCCGAGGTCGCTGCGCGCCTCCGTGCCGATCTGCACCGCCGCCAGCATCTGTTCGCGCCACACGCCGAAACGCCCGTAGTGCCGCGCCAGCAGTTTGGCATTGGTCTCGCCGATGCGGCGGATGCCGAGCGCGTAGATGAAACGGGCCAGCCCGATGCGCCGGCGGCCGCGGATCGCGGCGGCAAGGTTGCGCGCGGAAAGCTCGCCCCAGCCGTCGCGCCGGGCAATGTCGTCCTCCCGGTCGGGGAGGCGGAAAATGTCGGCGGGCGAGGCGATCAGCCCGTCGGCGTGGAATTCGCGGATGGTCTTTTCCCCCAACCCCTCGATGTCGAAGGCGGGGCGGGAGACGAAGTGGATCAGCCGTTCCTCCACCTGCGCCGAGCAGGTCAGGCCGCCCGTGCAGCGCTTCACCACCTCGCCGGGTGGCCGGATGGCCAGGCTGCCGCAGACCGGGCAGTGGTCGGGGAAGCTGTACGGCACCGCGTGGGCCGGCCGCTTCTCCGCCATCACGGCGACGATCTGCGGAATAACGTCGCCGGCGCGCTGCACCACCACGGTGTCGCCGACACGCAGATCCTTGCGGGCGATTTCGTCCTCGTTGTGCAGCGTGGCGTTGCGCACCAGCACACCGCCGACGTTCACCGGCGCGAGCCGCGCCACCGGCGTCAGCGCGCCGGTGCGCCCGACCTGGATGTCGATCCCCTCGAGCACGGTTGTCGCCTGCTCGGCGGGAAATTTCCAGGCGATCGCCCAGCGCGGCGCCCGGCCGACGAAGCCGAGCCGGCGCTGCAGCGCCAGGTCGTCGATTTTGTAGACCACGCCGTCGATGTCGTAGGGCAAGGCGGCCCGCCGCCCGGCCATGTCCGCCTGGAACGCCGCCGCCGCGTCCTCGCTGGCCAGTTGCTGCGACAGCGGGTTCACCGCGAACCCCCAGTCGCGCAGCCGTTCCAGCCAGTGCCAGTGGGTATCGACCGGGATTTCGCTGGCTTCTCCCATGGCGTAGGCGAACATCGACAGCGGCCGCGCGGCGGTGATGCGGGCGTCGAGCTGGCGCAGGCTGCCGGCGGCGGCGTTGCGCGGGTTGGCGAACTGCTTCTGCCCGTCGGCTTCCTGGGCCGCGTTCAGCGCCAGGAAGTCGGCCTTCGACATGAACACCTCGCCGCGGATTTCGATCCGCTCCGGGGCAGGCCCCGCCAGCCGCGGCGGGATGGCCGCAACGGTGCGGACATTGGCGGTGACATTTTCCCCCACCAGCCCATCGCCCCGCGTCGCGCCGCGCACGAGATTTCCCGCCTCGTAGGTGAGCGAAATCGAGAGCCCGTCGATCTTCGGCTCGCCGACAAATGCCAGCCGTTCATCCCCCAACCCCAGGAACCGCCGGGCACGGTCGCAGAACTCGGCGAAATCGGCGGGGGAAAAAGCGTTGTCGAGCGACAGCATGGGCACGCCGTGCGCGACCTTGGCGAACCCGCCGGCCGGCGCCGCGCCAACCCGCAGCGACGGCGAATCGGGCCGCACGAGAGCCGGAAAGCGCGCCTCGATCGCCGCGTTGCGCCGGCGCAGCGCATCGTACGCCGCATCGGTTATTTCCGGCGCGTCGCGTTCATGATAGGCGCGGTCGTGCCGCGCGATCTCGGCGGCGAGCGCCGCCAGTTCCGCGCGCGCTTCGTCCTCGCCAAGCGCCTCGACGGGCGTTTCCTGTGTCGCCATCGGTCCCCCTCACGCCGCGCCGACCAGCAGGCTGTCGGCCGCCGCGCGTGCCGCCTCGGTCACCGTCTCGCCGGCCAGCATGCGGGCAATCTCCTCGCGCCGCGCCGCCCCGTCCAGCGTCGCCACCCGGGTCTCCGCCCGTCCTTTCGCGGTCAGCTTGGTGACCAGCAGGTGCGCCGCCCCGCGTGCCGCCACCTGCGGGCTGTGGGTCACCAGCAGCACCTGCACCCGCTCCGCCACCCGTGTCAGCCGCTCGCCCACCGCCGCCGCGGTGGCGCCGCCCACCCCCGAATCGACCTCGTCGAACACCAGCGTCGGCACCGGCGAGGCGCCGGCCAGCACCACCTTCAGCGCCAGCGTCAGCCGCGCCAATTCGCCGCCGGAGGCCACCCGCGCCAGCGGGCCCGGCTCCTGGCCGGGGTTGGTGGCGATCAGGAAGCGCACCGCATCTGCCCCGGTCGGCCCCCACCCGGCCTCCGCCATCGCGGCGATGGCGGTGACAAAGCGCGCTCGGTTCAGCCGCAACGGCGGCAATTCCCTGGCCACCGCCCGATCCAGCCTGCCCGCCGCCGCCCGCCGTGCCTCCGACAGCCGCGCGCCGGCCGACACGTAGGCCGCCCGCGCCGCCTCGGCCGCCGCCTGCAATGCCTCGACCCGTGCCGCCCCGGTCTCCAACGCCGCCAGCCGCGCCGCCAGCGTGTCGAACAACCCGGGCAGTTCGGCCACCGCCACCTGGTGCTTGCGGGCGGCGGCGCGCAGCGCGAACAGTCGCTCCTCCGCCTGTTCCAACCGCCGCGGATCGGCATCGTACGTCTCGGCCAGGCGGGTGAGCAGCGTCTCGGCCTCGGCCAGCGCCTCCTCGGCGCGTTCCAGCGCCGCCAACGCCACGGCGACCGGGTCGGTGGGGGCGGGCTCGGCGGGCAGCAGGCGCTGCAAGGCGCGCGCCGCCGAGCGCAGGGCGGCGGCGGGACCCGGGCTGCGGCGGTCGCGCGGCGCGAGTTCGGCCAGTGTCGCGGCGATCGCCTCGGCGCGTTTCTCGCCCTGCTGCAACGCCTGGCGCTCAATCGCCAGCCGTTCCTCCTCGCCCTCGCCGGGCCGCAGAGTGGCCAGTTCCTCCACCGCATGGCGCAGCCAGTCCTCGTCGCGCCGTGCCGCCGCCATGGCTTCCCGCGCCTCCGCCAGCGCCGCCGCGGCACCGCGCCAGTCGCGCCAGCACCGCGCCACCGCTTCGCACAGCGCCGGCGCCACGCCGAAGGCGTCCAGCAGCGCCGCGTGGCCGGACGGATCGGCCAGCCCCATCTGGTCCTGCTGGCCCTGGATCTCGACCAGCAGCGCGCCGACCCGCTTCAGCAGCGCCGCGCCCACCGGCTGGTCATTGACGAAAGCCCGGCTGCGGCCGTCGCGCCCCAGCACGCGCCGCAGCACCACCTCGTCCTCGCCCTCGATGCCTTGTTCGGCCAGCAGGGCGAACACCGGGTGCCCGGGCGGCGGGGCGAAGGCGGCTGCCACGCTGGCCTGTTCGGTGCCGTCGCGGACCAGCCCCTGCTCGGCCCGCGCGCCCAGCGCGAGGACAAAACTGTCCAGCAGGATCGACTTGCCGGCACCGGTCTCGCCGGTCATCACGGTCAGGCCGGGCCCGAAGCTCAGGTCCAGCCGCTCGATCAGCACGACATCGCGGATCGAAAGCGCGGTGAGCAAGCGCGCCTCCCGATGTGCCGGCTTAGAAGATCGATCCGAAGGTGCGGGCGAAGAAGCCGGGCCGCGGCGGCGGTTTCTCGGCGGCACCGGCTTCCGCCTCGCCGCTGCCCACCAGATCCTTGTAGCTGTCGCTGTACCAGGAACTGCCCGGATAGTTGTAGCCGAGCACGGCGGCGGTCTTGCGGGCCTGGTCGACCAGCCCCAGCGTCAGGTAGATCTCGGTCAGCCGGTGCAACGCCTCGGGCACGTGGTTGGTGGTCTGGAAGTCGTCCACCACGCGCTGGAAGCGCCCGATCGCCGCCTCATACAGATGCTGGCTCTGGTAGAAGCGCCCGATCTCCATCTCCTTGCCGGCGAGGTGGTCGCGGGCGAGGTCGATCTTCAGTTTCGCGTCGCGCCCATAGGAGCTGTTGGGGAAGCGGTTCACCACTTCCTGCATCGCGGTCATCGCCTCCAGCGTGCCCTTCTGGTCGCGGCTGATATCCACGATCTGCTCGTAATAGCACAGAGCCCGCAGGTAATAGGCATAGGCGATATCGCGGTGGGCCGGGTGCAGCTGGATGAAACGGTCCAGCACGCCGATCGAGTCGGTGTAGTGGCCGTTCAGATAGTTCGCATAACCCTCCATGATTTGAGCATTCACTGCCCAGGTCGAATACGGGAAGTTTTGCTCGACGAGGTCGAACTGCGTCACCGCGGTGGTGTAGTTCTGCCGGCCCAGCGAGTCCACGCCGCGATTGTAGAGTTCCTCCACCGGCACCGTGGCGGGGTCCTCCTTGGTCTCCAACTCCTCGGGATGCCCGGCCCACGGGTTGATATGGTTCAGCACGGAGCAACCACCGAGCGGCAACGCCAGCACTCCGGCCAGCACCGCGCAGCGAAGGAAGGAAGTCCGGGGAATCGTCAATGCCACCACCAAGCGCCTTGTCACCCCGCGCTTATAGCATGGGCGACGGGAAGAAAAGGCCATGCACCGCAACGACCAGCAAGGCGCAAAGCCCCCTGGTCTTGCCTACTCCGGCAGCGTCGATGGGCCTAAGCCGGCGCGGCGGCGACCGGCAGGCGGGCTTGCCACCCTGCGATCGCCTCGGCCGGCGGTGCGAACCGCCAGTTGGCGGCCTCGGCGAACAGGGTTTGCAGCAACCGGTTGTTGAGCGCGTGGCCAGGCCGGTGTGCCACATAGCGGCCGCGCAGCACCGCCCCGGCCAGGGCCAGGTCGCCCACCACGTCCAGCAGCTTGTGGCGCACGAACTCGTCCGGCATGCGCAAGCCGCCCGGGTTCAACACCGTGGCTCCGTCCACCACCACGGCGTTGTCCAGGCTGCCGCCCCGGGCCAGGCCGGCCGCGCGCAACTGTTCCACTTCGGAGGCGAGGGCAAATGTGCGTGCTGCCGCCAGCCGGCTGCGGAAAACCGACGGCCCCAGCCGCAAGGTCAGCGCCTGCCGGCCGATCGCGGCGGCCGCGAAGGCGATGGACACCGACATATCGAACCCATAGGCGCCCGGTCGCAATTCGGCATAAGCCTCGCCGTGTGACACCCGCACCGGCCGCAGCACCTCGATGGCCTCGACCGGCACGCCCTGTTCGACGATGCCGGCGCAGTCGATCAGGAACACGAAATCCTTCGACGAGCCGTCCAGGACCGGCATTTCCGGCCCGTCGACTTCGAGCACGGCGTTATGAACGCCACAGCCGGCCAGCGCCGCCAGGACATGTTCCACCGTGCCGACCCGAACGTCGGACTGGCCGGGAAGGCCGAGCACGGTGCACAGCTTGGTGTCGATCACGTGGTCGAAGCGCGCCGGCAGTTCCTTGCCCAGGTCGATGCGCCGCAGCACAAAGCCGCTGTCCGGGGGCGCCGGGCGCAACGTCAGCGATACCTTGTGCCCGCTGTGCAGGCCAACGCCGACGCACGAAATGGCCGCGCGCAGCGTACGCTGCGAACCGAAACCATGGCCGGTCATCATCGGACCGGTCATGTCCAGGCGGAAGGCGTCGGGCAACCCATCCATCGCTCGGTCTTCCCCTTGGGCCGATCGGGCCCAGGCATCAGGCCGGCGCCGGTAAGCCGCGCCGTTGACCGAAGGCTAGGCAGGCCGGGCCGGCGGGGCCAGTCAATGATTATTGCGGACTATTACAGCATAACAACTTGAAATTGCGGTATATATAACACGACGCTGTGGTTCTGAAACGGCCCCGCAAGAACCCCTGCAACAAAACCCCCGGACGGCGCGGGGCACCGTCCGGGGATTTTGTTGCCGTCGCGCCGCGCGGTCGGCGCGTCGTCTCAGGACGACTGCCGGCGCAGGAAGGCGGGAATATCGATGCCCATTTCCTCGCCGGCGGTCGGTCGCACATTGGCCCGCACCGGTGCCTCGTGCGGCGCGTCATGCAGCGACGGCTCGGTCCGCGCGGGCGGCACCGGCACGCTGGCCGGGGTCGCCGGCAGGTTGCCGCGGATGGCGCCGGTGACGATGTTGAATATGCTCCTGCGCGGCGGTTGCGCCGTCGTCCCGATGCCCTGGCCTTCGCCGGACGGGCCGTTGGCCCGTGGCGGCGGCGCCGTCGGCCGCCCGGTCGGGCGCGGCGACGTGCGCCCGCCCGCGGATGTCTCGGTCTGCCCGTCGGCGGGGCCGGCCGCGGGAGCATCGTCGGTTTCCGTCGCCGGGGCCGCGGCCGGGGTCCCCGGCAACGGCGCGGAGGGCACCATGTGCGGCACCGCAACGCCGGCCGGCGTTGCGCGCGCGGTCTGCTGGCGGGCCTGCGGCAACAGGCCCGTGGGTGTTGCCGGGCGGATCCCGATCGGCGGGGTCGTCGCGAAGCTCATCGGCGGGTCGATGACCTCAGCGGTCGCCGAAGCGCCAACCTGCGCCGCGCCGCCCTCCACCGCCACCAGCCGGGGACGCTCCATCGTCCGCTCCATCGGCGTGTCGATGCCGGTCGCCACCACCGACACGCGGATCTTGCCGTTCAGCGACTCGTCGATCGCCGAGCCGAAGATGATGTTGGCCTCCTCGTCCACTTCCTCGCGGATGCGGTTGGCGGCCTGGTCCACCTCGAACAGCGTCATGTCCTCGCCGCCGGTGATGTTGATCAGCAGGCCGCGGGCGCCGGCCATGCTGGTATCCTCGAGCAGCGGATTGCTGATCGCCGCCTCAGCCGCCTTGATCGAGCGGTTCTCGCCGTCGGCCTCGCCGGTGCCCATCATCGCCTTGCCCATCTCCGCCATGACCGTGCGGATATCGGCGAAGTCGAGGTTCACCAGCCCCGGCGCCACCATCAGGTCGGTGACGCCGCGCACGCCCATGTAGAGCACGTTGTCGGCCATCTTGAATGCTTCCCGCCAGCCGGTGCGTTCATTGGCAAGACGGAACAGGTTCTGGTTGGGGATGACGATCAGCGTGTCGACGAACTGCTGCAGCTCGGCGATGCCTTCGTCGGCGGCGCGGGCGCGGCGCAGGCCCTCGAAGGTGAACGGCTTGGTCACCACGCCAACGGTGAGGATGTTCTTCTCGCGTGCCATGCGAGCGATCACCGGGGCCGCCCCGGTGCCGGTGCCGCCGCCCATGCCGGCGGTGATGAACACCATGTGGGTGCCTTCGAGGTGGCGATACAGCTCGTCCGCCGCCTCCTCGGCCGCGGCGCGGCCGATCTCCGGCTTGGCGCCGGCGCCGAGTCCCTGAGTGATGTGCGGGCCCAGCTGGATGCGGCGCGTCGCCTTCGAGTGCAGCAATTGCTGCGCATCCGTGTTCGCCACCACGAACTCGACGCCCTGCAGGTTCAGCGCGATCATGTTGTCGACAGCGTTGGTACCGCCGCCGCCAACACCGATCACGGTGATACGTGGGGTGAAGTCGGTGTGCAGGTTCTGCGGGATCGTCAGGTTCAGGGTCATGGCATGTCTCCCCCCGGGAGAGTTTGCTTGTAAGAGAGGTTTCCGATTCGCGTCTGCATCACACGCGCTCGCGCAAGAAATTGACGAGGCGTCCCACCCAGCCGCCGGGACGTTCGGCTTCCGGGTTGATGTCCTGCAGCGTGCGACCTTCGCCGGCCGCCCAGGCGAGCAGGCCCACCGCCGTCGCGAAGGCCGGTCCGCAGGCCGAATCAGGCAGGTCGCGCAACGCCGAGGTGCCGAAGGCGCGTTGTTCGCGCGAGGTGCCGAAGGCGCGCTGCTCGCGTGACGGCTTGCCCGACCGCACGGTTCGGCCAAGGATGCGGGTCGCCATCTCGCGGGCGCCGGAAAGCTGACTGGCGCCCCCGGTCAGCACCACGCGCGTCCCGGCGACCCGCCCGAGTCCGGAGCTGTCCAGCCGTTCCTTCACCATCTCGAAGGTTTCTTCCAGGCGCGGGCGGATGATGTTCACCACCATGCTGCGCGGCACCTTGGCGATCTGATGCTCTTCCTCGCCGACCAAGGGTACCGGCAGCATCTCGCGTTCATCGTCCGGGCTCGACTGGGCGCTGCCGTACAGCGTCTTCAGCCGCTCGGCATGCGCCACCGGCGTCGACAGGCCGCGCGCGATATCGTTGGTGACATGCACGCCGCCGATCGGCAGCTGCGCGGTGTGCAGCAACTGGCCCTCGGCGAACACCGCCATGCCGGTGGTGCCGCCGCCCATGTCGAGCACGGTGGCGCCGAGCTGTTTCTCGTCCTCGACCAGCGTTGCCAGCCCCGCCGCCATCGGCGCCGAGACCAACTCGGCGATGTCGAGGTCGCAGCGCGCCATCGCGGCGCCCAGGGTGCGCAGCGCGGTGGACAGGGCGTCGACCACATGCAGCCGGGTGGTCAGGGTTTCGCAGTACAGGCCGCGCGGATCCAGAACGCCCTGGGTGTCGTCGGCGGTGAAGGCCAGCGGCAGCGCGTGGATGATCTCGCGCCCGTCGCTGGCGGCGCGGGCGCGGCCTTCGGCCAGCAGGCGGCGGATGTCCGTCTCGTTCACCGCGCGCCCGCCGACCGGCCACTGCACGTTGAACAGCCGGCTCTCGGGCTGGCCGCAGGACAGGTTCACGGTAACCTCGCGCAGCCGCGTGCCGGCCATCTCCTCGGCCTCGCCGACGGCGGCGCGGATGGCGCGCTCGGCGTCCTCGATGTCGGTGATGCCGCCGCCGCGCACGCCGCGGCCCTTCTGCCAGCCGAAGCCCAGCACGCGCAGGCCGCCGTCGGACTCCACCCGGCCGATGATGCAGACGATCTTGGTGGTGCCGATGTCGAGCACGCCGAAGGTGCCCGACGTGCGTGAGCGCACGCGCGCCGGCGGTTCCGGCGCCTCGTTGGCCGGCGGCAGCACGCGACGCGGCATGTCGTTCATCTCGGCCTCCTCACGTCGGTTTGTGTCCCGCCTTGTCGGTGTCCTTGCCCTCGGTCTTGACGGGCTGCGGCCGTATCACCAGCCGGTCGGGCAGGCGCAGATCGACCACCTGCAACGGCCGGTCGAGCAGGGCGTAGGTCGCTTGCAGCTCCTTCAGCTTGGCCAGCGCCGCCGCTTCCCCGCCTTCCGGCAGCAGCACGTCGGCGCCGTTGTTCATGCGCAGGTTCCAGCGCCGTCCGCCCACCCGCACCGCCGCCACCATGCGGCTCATGATCAGCGGATAGGCCGCCAGCGCATCGAGCAGGCTCGCCGCCGCCGCCGGCGCGCCGGGTCCCACCACCAGCGGCACCTGGGTGGCGAACGAGGCGACGTCGGAATCGGTGACCGTGTTGCCGTTGTGGTCGATCAGCACGAAGCGGCCCTCGTGCTGCCACACCGCGAACGGCCGGCGCTCCTGCAACTGCACCACGATGGTGCCGGGCAGGCGGCGTTCGACGGTGGCGCTCTGGACCCAGTTGATGGTCTCGATGCGGGCGCGTGCATCGGTCAGCGAGACGCCCAGGATCGGATCGCCGGCGTGCACGCCCAGCGCCGCGCGCAGCAGCGGCTCCGGCGTCTTCTGCCGTCCCTCGATCGCCACTTCCTGCACGCGCAGGCCGAACTGCGCGGTCGCTTCCAGCACCCGCTCGCGGAAACTCCCGGCCCCGCCGATCGTCTGCAGGCCGCTGTAGACGGCGAACCCCAGGGCCAGCAGGCCGCACAGCACCGCGGCCGGCCACGCCAGGCGGCGCAGCCGCCGCCACAGCAGCCGCGCCCGGCCGGGCCGCTTCGGCATGTACGGCGGCGACGGCGCGTGGAGGCGCTGCTTCACCCGCGGCATGTGGCGTTCTCCACCATCCAGGCGCACAGCTCCGGGAAGCCCATGCCCAGATACGCGGCCTGTTCGGGCAGCAGCGAGGTGGGCGTCAGCCCGGGCTGCGTGTTGACTTCCAGCAGCACCAGGCGGCCGGGCTCGCCGGCGGTATCGTCGTAGCGGAAGTCGGCGCGCGAGGCGCCGCGGCAGCCCAGCGCGCGATGCGCCGCCAGCGCCATGGCGAGTGCCTGGGCATAGGTGTCGGGATGGATCGCCGCCGGCACGACATGGCGCGAGCCGCCGTCGGCGTATTTGGATTCGTAATCGTAGAAGGTGTTCGCCCGGGCGATGATTTCCGTCACCGCCAGGGCATGGTCGCCCATCACGCCGACGGTGAGTTCGCGGCCCGGGATGAATTCCTCCACCATGGCCTGCGCGCCGAAGCGCCAGCCCGCCACCACGGCGGCGCGGCGGTTGCCGCCGGCGCGCAGGATCTCCACGCCGACCGAGGAGCCCTCGTTCACCGGCTTGATGACGTAGGGCAGCGGCAGCGGGTCGTCGTGCTCCAGCGCGGCGATGTCCATCACGCGCCCCGGCGCCACCGGCAGCCCGGCCGCCGCGAACACCGCCTTCGCCGCCGCCTTGTCCATCGCCAGGGCCGACGCGCAAACGCCGGAGTGCGTGTAGGGAATGGCGAGCCAGTCCAGCACCCCCTGGATCGTGCCGTCCTCGCCGAAGCGGCCGTGCAGCGCGTTGAACACGGCGTCCGGCCGAGGTTCCAGCGCGGCCAGCACGGCGCGCAGATCGTCGCCCACCAGCACTGGGACGACGCCATAGCCGGCCTGCCGCAGCGCCGCGATCACCTGCGTGCCGGAGGTCAGGGAAACCTCCCGCTCGACCGAAATCCCCCCGTACAGCACAGCGACTTTCTTCACTTCACCCCCTCCCCTTGTGGGACGGGGTAGGGGGGAGGGGTCGCGCCACCCGGCACGCCGATCCGCCTGATCTCCCACTCCAGCGCCACGCCGCAGCTCGCCCGCACGCGCCGCCGCACTTCCTCGCCCAGTTCCTCGATGTCCGCGGCACTCGCGCCGCCCGTGTTGATCAGGAAGTTGCAGTGCTTTTCGGACACCTGCGCGGCGCCGCGGGTGAGCCCGCGACAGCCGGCGGCGGCGATCAGCTCCCACGCCTTCATCCCCGGCGGATTGCGGAAGGTCGAGCCGCCCGTGCGCGCCCGCACGGGCTGGGTGGACTCGCGGGCGGCCCGGATCTCCGCCATCCGCGCGGCGATGGCCGCCATCTCGCCGCGCCGGGCGCGCAGCCGTGCCCGCACCACCACCCCGCCCGGGGGCAGCGAGGAATGCCGGTATGCGAAGCCCAGCGCATGCGACTCGCGCCGCACCAGTTCGCCCGACCGGGTGACGATCTCCGCCCAGTCCAGGCACGCCGCGACATCGCTGTCATAGGCGCCGGCGTTCATCGCCACCGCGCCGCCGATGGTGCCGGGGATGCCGCACAGGAACTCCAGCCCGGTCAGCCCCGCGGCGGCGGCATGCTCGGCCACGGTGGTGTCCAGCACGGCCGCGCCGGCGACGATGCCATCCTCCTCCACCGCGACGGCGCCGAAGCCGCGGGCCAGTTTCACCACCACGCCCGGCACGCCGCCATCGCGCACGATGAGGTTGGAAGCCGCCCCGATGGCGATCACCGGCACCTCGGGCGGCAGCGCCCGCAGGAAGTCGGACAGGTCGCGGGCGTCGGCCGGCCGCACCAGCGCTTCCGCCGGCCCGCCGACGCGGAACCAGGTCTGCGGCCCCAGCACCGCGCCGCCCGACAACCGTCCGCGCAACGATGGCATCCGTTCGGCCAGCGAGCGAATGTCCTGCGCCGTCATCATGCCGAGCCCTGTTTCCGGGTGCCGGCCTGCAGCGCGGCAAGCTGGCCGGGCAGCGCGGCGGCCCATTGGGTGATGTTGCCGGCGCCCAAGCACACGACGATGTCGCCCGACCGCGCGATGGCGTGGATCATCTCGGCCAGGTGCTCGGGTCCGGGCAGCGGCACCACGCTGTGATGCCCGCGCGCGCGCAACCCCTCGACCAGCGCGTCGCGGTTCACCCCCGCGATGGGCTGCTCGCCGGCCGGGTAGACGTCGGCGACGATGACGGTGCCGGCGTCGTTCATGCAGGTGCAGAATTCCTCGAACAGCGATTGCAGGCGGGTGAAGCGGTGCGGCTGCATCACCGCCACCACATCGCGCGCGCCGGCCTGCCGCGCCGCCTTCAGCACCGCGGCGATTTCCACCGGATGGTGGCCGTAATCGTCGATCACGGTGATGCCGCCGGCCTCGCCGGTCTTGGTAAAACGCCGCTTGACCCCGCGGAAGGACGCCAGCGCGCTGCGCAGCGTGCCGTCGTCGATGCCCATTTCGCAGGCGATCGCCACCGCGGCGAGCGCGTTCTGCACGTTGTGGTTGCCCAGCATGGGCAGGCGGAACGGCCCCATCTGGCGCGCCCGGTTGCGCGCGCGGTCGGCGACCGTCACCCCGAAACTGGAGCCGGTGCGGTCCGACTTCAGGATCTCGCCGCGCACGTCGGCCTGCGGCGAGAAGCCGTAGGTGATGATCCGCCGGTCCGAGAGCCGCGGAATCATCTGCTGCACCGCCGGGTGGTCGATGCACAGCACGGCGAAACCGTAGAACGGGATGTTGGCGACGAAGTGCTCGAAACCGGCCAGCATCGCCTCCGGCGTGCCCCAGTGGTCGAGGTGCTCGGGGTCCATGTTCGTCACCACCGCGATCACCGCGGGCAGGCGGAGGAAGCTGCCGTCGCTCTCGTCGGCCTCCACCACCATCCAGTCGCCCGAGCCCAGCCGCGTGTTGGTGCCGTAGGCGTTGACGATGCCGCCGTTGATGACGGTGGGGTCCAGGTGCGCCGCTTCCAGCACCGCCGCCACCAGGCTGGTGGTGGTGGTCTTGCCGTGGGTGCCGCCCACCGCGATCGCCCAGCGCAGGCGCATCAGCTCGGCCAGCATCTCGGCGCGGCGCACCACCGGGATCAGCCGCACCCGGGCGGCCTGCACTTCGGGGTTGTCGGCGCGCACGGCGGTGGACACCACCACCACCTGGGCGGTGCCCAGGTTGCCAGCGTCGTGGCCGATATGCACGACGATGCCGGCCGCGCGCAGGCGCTTCACGTTGGCGTTCTCGGCGATATCGCTGCCCTGCACGGCGTAGCCCAGGTTGTGCAGCACCTCGGCGATGCCGGACATGCCGATGCCGCCGATGCCGACGAAGTGGATGGTGCCGATCGAGAGAGGCAGTGCCCTCATGCGACGAAATCCTGGGTGATCTTCAGCTCGACCAGATCGGCGAGTCGCGCGGGGGCGTCGGCGATGGCGCAACTGGCGGCGGCCTGGGCGGCGGCGGTCAGCACGGCGGGCACGGCGGCCAGGGTGGCGATCCGCCGGGCCAAAGCCTCGGGGGTGAAGTCGGGCTGGCGCACCATCCAGGCCCCGCCCGCCTCGATCAGTCCGCGCGCGTTCGCCGCCTGGTCGTCGTCAATGGCGATCGGCAGCGGCACGATGATGGCCGGCCGTCCGACCACCGCGAGTTCGGCCACCGTCGAGCCGCCGCCGCGGCAGACCACCAGCTGCGCGCGCGCCAGCAGGCCCGCCACGTCGGTGAAGAACGAGCCCAGCTCGGCCTGAATGCCGCTCGCCGCATAGGCGGCGCGGACACGTTCGAGATCCTCGGGCCGGCATTGCTGGGTCACGCGCAGGCGCGCCCGCAGTGCCTCGGGCAGCGCTGCCAGCGCGGCCGGCACCACGTCGCTGAACACCCGCGCGCCCAGCGATCCGCCCAGCACCAGCAGCCGCAGCTCCGCTCCGGGCGGCTCGTACGGACTGCCGGCGACCGCCAGCAGCGCCGGGCGCACCGGATTGCCGGTAACCACCGTGCGAACGCCCGCCGGCACCCGCGCCGTGGCGGCATGACTCAGCGCCAGCGTGTCGGCGAAGCGTGCCAGCAGCCGGTTGGCCCGCCCCAGCACCGCGTTCTGGTCGTGCAACACCACGCAGGGCCGCCGCCACAGCAGCCGGCTGGCGAGCACCGGCGCCACCGCCGGGTAGCCGCCGAAACCCACCACCACGGTCGCGTCGAGCCGGGCGAGCAGGCTGCGCGCCTGCAGCGTCCCGGCGGCCAGCGTCAGCACCGAGCGCGTCGCATGCCGGGCGCCGCGGCCGAACACGCCGCGTCCGGCGATCAGGAAGCTTTCCTGCCCGGCGAAGGCCGGCGAGTTCAGCCCACCCGAGCGGGCATCGGTCATCAGCACGATGCGCCGGCCGCGCCGCAGCAACTCGGCGGCCAGCGCCTCGGCGGGGAAGAAATGCCCCCCGGTGCCGCCGGCCGCGATCACGATGGGGCACACCACCTGGCCCCTCACAACAATTCGCCGTTGTGGCGCTTGCGCGTCAGCGCCAGCAACATGCCGATGCCCAGCGCCACCGCCAGCACCGACGAGCCGCCGTAGCTGATGAACGGCAGCGTCATGCCCTTGGTGGGGATCAGGTGCAGGGTGGACGCCATGTTGACGAACGCCTGCAACCCGAAGCTCGCCACCAGACCGGTCGCCGCCAGAATGACGAACAGGTCGGCCTCGGCCAGCAGCCGCAACAGCCCGCGCAGCACGATGAAGGCGAACAGCCCGACGATGACCATGCACAGGATCATGCCGAACTCCTCGCCGACGACGGCGAACACGGTGTCGGCATGGGCATCCGGCAGCACGTCCTTGACCCGGCCCTCGCCGGGTCCGCGGCCCAGCAGGCCGCCGTTGCCGAAGGCCTCCAGCGCCCGCTGGACCTGGTAGTTGTCGCCCTCGGCGGGATTCAGGAAGCGCAGCACCCGGCTCTGCACATGCGGGAAGAAGGCGTAGGCGGCCACCGCCGCGCCGCCCATGCAGGCCATCCCGATGCCGACGAACACCGTCTTCAGCCCGCCGACGTAGAGCTGGATGAAGAACACGCCGGAGATCACCGCCAGCATGCCGACATCGGGCTGCGACTTCAGCAGCAGCACGATCACCCCGAACACCGCGAAGGCCACCAGCATGCCGGGGAAGCGCTGCGACCGGCGGCCCTCGGCGATCAGCCAGGCCGCCACCACCGCGAAGCAGGGCTTCAGGAACTCGCTCGGTTGCAGCGACAGCCCGGGCAGCGCGATCCAGCGCCGCGCGCCCTTGATCTCCACCCCCATCACCAGCGTCAGCGCGGTCAACGCCAGCGCCACCAGGCAGCCGGCCAGCGCCACCCGCCTGATCCCGCGCGGCGACAGCAGCGACACCACCACCACGACCGCCCCGGCCAGGCCGAGGAAAAACACCTGCTTGAAGATGAAGATGTCGCGCGACTGCCGGATGCGTTCGGCGACCGCCGGGCTCGCCGCCAGCATCATGACGTAGCCCAGCCCGATCAGGGTGGCGACCGCCAGCAGCGTCCAGCGGTCCACCGTCCACCACCAGCGGCCCAGCAGCGAGGTATCGGCGCGCGACAGCGGGGGCGCCATCTAGCTGCCCTCCGCGATCGCCTGCGCCAGCGCGCGGAACCGGTCGCCGCGCTGGTCGAAGCCGGTGAACTGGTCCCACGACGCGCAGGCCGGCGACAGCAGCACCACCGGCGCCAGGCCGCCCTGCGCCGCCTGCCACCCCTCGGCGACCGCCGCTTCCAGCGTTCCGACCTCGCGGTAGGGCACTCCGTGGGCCGCCAGGGTCGCGGCGAGAACGGCGGAATCCCGCCCGATCAGCAGCGCCAGCGCGATGCGCGGGAAGAACGGGGCCAGACTCTCGATGCCGCCCGCCTTGGCCATGCCGCCGGCGATCCACACCAGCCGGTCGTAGCAGCCGAGCGCGCGGGCGGCGGAATCGGCGTTGGTGGCCTTGCTGTCGTTGACGAACGCCACGCCGCCGGCGCGGGCCACCAGTTCCTGCCGGTGCGCCAGCCCCGGGTAGGAGGCTATCCCGGCGGCGATGTCGGCGCGCGAAATGCCCAGCGCCAGAGCCAAAGCGGCCGCCGCCGCGGCGTTCTGGGCGTTGTGCGAGCCGGGCAGCGCCTTTGCCGTGGCGAGGTCCGCGATTGGGCCGGCGGCGTCGCGCAGCAGCGTCCCATCGGGCCAGACACCGGCCGGGCCTTCGCCGGAAATCGTCACCAGCCGAGCCGGCCCGCTGCCGAGCGACTCCGCCATCTCGCGTGACAGCGCATCGTCGATGCCGACCACGGCGGTGTCGGCACCGGTCTGGCGCGCGAAAATCTCCCGCTTGACCCGGGCGTATCCCGCCATGTCGCCGTGACGGTCTAGGTGGTCGGGGCTGAGGTTCAGCATGACCGCCGCATCGAACCGGAGGGCTGCGATTCGCTCCAACATGTAGGAGGACATCTCCAGCACGTAGACGCCATCGCCGGGCAGCAGCGGCAGCGCCAGGGCAGCGGTGCCGAGGTTGCCGCCGGCCGCCGCCGGCCGGCCCGCCACCGCCACGATGTGCGCCAGCAGCGCCGTGGTGGTGGACTTGCCGTTGGTGCCGGTGATGCCGGCGAACCGCGCCGCCGACCCCGCCGCCCGCACCGCGCGAAACAGCAGGTCGGCGTCCGACCGGATCGGCACCCCGGCGGCCAGCGCGCGCGCCGCGATCGGGTGCGGTGCGGGCAGGCCGTGCGGAATGCCGGGCGACAGCACCAGTGCCTCCAGCCCGGCCATGTCGGGGTCGGCAACCACCACGCCGGCGGCCGCGGCCGCCTCGCGGGCCGCCGCCTTGTCGTCCCACGCGACCACGTCGGCGCCCATGCCGCGCAACGCCAGCGCCACCGGCAGCCCGTTCTTGCCGAGACCGACGACGGCAAAACGCCGCCCGCTGAAGATAGGGGGAAAACCAGTCATCGGATTTTCAAAGTCCCCAGCCCGACGAGGGCAAGAATGACGGCCACGATCCAGAAACGGATGACGATGGTCGGTTCCTGCCACCCTTTCTTCTCGAAGTGGTGGTGCAGCGGCGCCATCAGGAACACGCGCCGTCCGGTCAGCTTGAACCAGAATACCTGGATGATGACGCTGACCGTCTCGACCACGAACAGGCCGCCGACGACGCCCAGCACCACCTCGTGCTTGGTGGCCACCGCCACCGCGCCGAGCGCGCCGCCCAGCGCCAGCGCCCCGGTATCGCCCATGAACACCGCCGCCGGGGGGGCATTGAACCACAGAAAGCCGATGCCGGCCCCGATCAGCGCCGAGCAGAACACCGCCAGCTCGCCCACCCCGGGCACGAAGTTCAGTTGCAGGTAGTCGGCGAAGATGCGGTTGCCCACCAGGTAGGCGATCAGCGCGAACACCCCGGCGGCGATGATGGTCGGCACGATCGCCAGCCCGTCCAGCCCGTCGGTCAGGTTCACCGCGTTGGAGAAGCCCACCATCACGGTCATCGCCACGATCGGAAAGGCGTAGCCGAGCGGGATCAGCACTTCCTTGAACACCGGGACGGCGAAACCGGTGGCCAGCGGCTCGCGGGTCAGCAGCATGAAGGCGACGCCGGCGGCGATGCCCATGGCGGCCTGCAGCAGCAGTTTGGCGCGCGCCGACAGGCCGCGGAAATTGGCATGCGCCAGCTTGATGTAGTCGTCGATGAAGCCGATCGCGCCGTAGCCCAGGGTGAGCACCAGGGCCACCCAGACATAGCCGTTGCGCAGATTGGCCCACAGCAGGGTGGAGACGGCCAGGCTCGCCAGGATGAGCATGCCGCCCATGGTGGGCGTGCCTTTTTTCTCGATCAGGTGGCGCGCCGGGCCGTCCGGGCGGATCGGCTGGCCATTGTGCTGCACCGATTTCAGCCAGCGGATGAAGCACGGCCCGAGCGCCAGGCTGAGCGCCAGCGCGGTGATGCAGGCCGCACCCGACCGGAAGGTGAGGTAACGGAACAGGTTGAACGCGATCAGGTGCTCGGCGAGCGGCGCGAACAGGTTGTACAGCATCAGTTTGCCTCCGCCGCGCGGGCGTCGAAGGCCTGCACCACGAGTTTCATCCGGCTGCCCAGGCTGCCCTTGACCAGCACGCCGTCGCCCGGGCGCAGGGCCGCGGCGGCGAGCGGCGCCAGCGCGGCCGCGTCCTCGGCGTGCCCGGCACGGAGCGCGGGCGGCACCGCCGCCTGCAACCCCGCCATCAACGGGCCGCAGGTGAACAGCAGATCGGCCGAGCGGGCGACCTCGGCGGCCAGCGCCGCGTGTTCGGCCGGGCCTTCCTCGCCCAGTTCCAGCATGTCGCCGAGCACGGCGATGCGCCGCGACACCGGTTGCAGGGCCAGCACCGCGAGGGCGGCGCGCATCGAGGCACCCGAGGCGTTGTAGCTTTCGTCCAGCAACAGCACCTCGCCGCCCGGCACGCGCAGGCGCCGCCGCGCGCCGCGGCCGGCGACCGGCGCGAATGAGGCCAGCGCCGCGGCACCACGCGCGGGGTCGGCCCCCAGCGCGGCGGCGGCCAGCAGCGCCGCGGTCGCGTTCATCGCCATGTGCCGTCCCGGCGCGGCCAGCCGGAATTGCCGCTCGCCGCCGAGTATTTTCACCGTCACGTCGGAGCCTTCGGCGTCGGCGACCGCCTTCAGCAGCCGCCCGTCGGCGGTCCCGGCGGTGCCGAAGGTCAGGATCCGCGCGTCGCCGGCGGCGGCGCGCAACCGCTCCAGCAGCGGCGAATCGCCGGGCAGCACCACCACCCCGCCGGGCAGCAGTCCGGCGCAAATGGAAGCCTTCTCGTCGGCGATCGCCTCGATGCTGCCGAGCAGGCCGACATGCGTCTTTTCGACCGCGGTCACCAGCGCGACATGCGGCCGCGCCAGGCGCGCCAGCGGGGCGATCTCGCCGGCATGGTTGGTGCCGATCTCGACGATGCACCAGGCCGCGCCGGCGGGCAGCCGGGCCAGCGTCAGCGGCACCCCCCAGTGATTGTTGTAGGACGCCTCGGAGGCGTGCGTTTGTCCCTGTTCCGCCAGGATGGCGCGCAGCATTTCCTTGGTCGTGGTCTTGCCGACGGATCCGGTCACCGCCACCAGCCTGCCGCCGAAGCGTGCCCGGGCAAAACCGCCCAGCCGGCGCAGCGCCGCCAGCGTGTCGTCCACCACCAGCAGCCGGTCCGCCCCTGCGGGGCTGCGCGTCACCATCGCCCCGGCCGCGCCGCGTGCCAGCGCGTCGGCCACGAAGGCGTGGCCGTCCCGGGACTCCCCTTGCAGCGCCACGAACAGATCGCCCGGAACCAGCGTCCGCGTATCGATCGACACGCCCGACGCCGCAAACGGGGTTTCCATCACCCCGCCGGTTGCCTCCACCAGGTCTGCCGAATCCCAAAGCATCACGTCACCCCCTCCCCTTGTGGGAGGGGGCCGGGGGGAGGGGTCGCATCTCCCACCAGCCGCCGCACCGTCTCGACGTCGTCGAACGGCAGCGTCACCCCGCCGATGGTCTGTCCCTGTTCATGTCCCTTGCCGGCCACCGCCAGCACGTCGCCGGGGCCGAGGTCGGCCAGCGCCGAGGCAATCGCCGCCTCGCGTGGCCCGCCATCGCGCCCGCCCGGGCAGCCCGCCAGCACGGCGGCGCGGATCGCCGCCGGGTCCTCGCTGCGCGGGTTGTCGTCGGTCACCACCACCACGTCGGCCAGCGCCGCGCAGGCCGCGCCCATCAGCGGGCGCTTGCCCGGATCGCGGTCGCCACCGGCGCCGAACACCACGTGCAGACGGCCGGCTGTGTGCGGCCGCAGCGCCGTCAGCAGCCGTTCCAGCGCGTCCGGCGTGTGGGCGAAATCGACGTAGACGGCGGCCCCGTTGGCCAGCCGCGCCGCCAGTTCCATCCGCCCGCGCACGCCCGTAAGCCGCGCGATCCCGCCATACGCATCGGCCACGCCCGTCGCCTCGGCGAGGGCGGCGGCCAGCAGGGCATTGTCGGCCTGGAATTTTCCGGGCAACGAGAGAAAGAGGGTGCGACGGGTGCCGTGGGCGGCGATTTCCAGCTCCTGCCCGTCCGGCAGGGGGGTCGCGCGCAGCAGTTGGACGATCGTGCCGGCTTCCCCGACCGTGCCGAAATCGAGTCGCCGGCGCGCCGCCACGTCGCGCAGCGCCGCCATGCTGACGGCATCGAGTGCGGTGCTGGCCAGCGCCGGCGCGCCCGGCGGCAGCAGCGTGTCGAACAGCCGCAGCTTGGCGGCGCGGTAGCGCCCCATCGTGACGTGGTAGTCCAGGTGGTCCCGCGTCAGGTTGGTGAACGCCGCGGCGGCGAGCCGCACGCCGTCCAGTCGGAACTGGTCCAGTCCGTGCGAGGAGGCCTCCATGGCGGCGTGCTGCACGCCGGCGCGGGCCAGCGCGGCCAGCGTCTGCGCCAGCGTTTCCGGATCCGGCGTGGTCAGCCCCGGCCCGGGATCGAAACCCGCTGCGTGCAGTCCCAGCGTGCCCAGCGACGCCGCCCGGTGCCCGGCGCGTTCAAAAATCTGGCGCAGGAATTCCACCGTGCTGGTCTTGCCGTTGGTGCCGGTCACCGCCACCACGGTGGCGGGCTGCGCCCCGGCCAGCGCGGCGGCGATCTGCGCCAGCCGCCGCCGCGGCTCCGCATCGAGGATGAGCGGCCGCGCCGGCACGCCGGGCGGCCAGGCCGTGCCCTCGGGGGCCAGCACGGCGGCGGCGCCGCGCGCCACCGCATCGGCAATGAAATGCCGCCCGTCCGCCCGTGTCCCGGGCAAGGCGGCGAACAGGAATCCGGGTTGCATGCGACGGCTGTCGGCGCTCACGCCGGCGAAGTCCACCCCGGCGACGGCATACCAGCCCGTGGCGCCGCCGTCGGCGTCCACCGCGGCAATGTCGGGCAGCGCCCGCATGAGGTCAGCGCCCAGCAACGGGGGCACCGGACGCCAGGGCCGTGGGGGTCACATAACTGGCCTCGCGCCGCAGGTCGCGCGGTCCCGCCGGCACCGGCCGCGCCGCCGGTTGCGAGGCGGCCGGCACGGTGGGATGCCCCGCCGCGGCCGCCGGCGGCGCGGGCTTGGTCTGCACCGTCATCGGCTTGGCGCCGGGGGGTCGGCCAGGCTCCAGGGGCTGCGCGAGCTGGGCGGTGATCGTGGCGACGTTCTCGGTCTCGGGCAGCAGGCCGAGCATCGGCCCGATCCGCCCGATCACCCTTCCCGCCGCCGGCGCGCTCACCCAGCCCGCCGTCACGTAGCCGTAGGTCGCCTTGGTGGCGTGCGGCTCGTCGAGCATCATGTAGACCGCGTAATGCGGTGCGTTCATCGGAAACACGCCGATGAAAGCGGAAACGTTGGCGTGCTTCTCGTAGCCCTTGTGGGCGACCTTCTCCGCCGTGCCGGTCTTGCCGCCGACGAAATACCCGGGCACCTCGGCGGACTTGCCGAAGCCGTCGGTCACCACCAGGCGCATCAGCCGGCGCATGATGTCCGAGGTGGCCTGCTGCATCACCCGGGTGCCTTCACGCGGCTTGCCGGGGTCCACCGCCAGCACCGTCGGGTGCAGCCAGATCCCGCCATTGGCGACCGCCGAGGTGCCGGTCACCACATGCAGCGGCGACACCGCGATGCCGTGGCCGAAGCCGATGGTGAGGGTCGCGATCTCCTTCCAATTGGACGCCGGCGGCGCCAGCGGCACGCCGGCCTCGGGCAGTTCGACGGGCAGCCGCCGCAGCATGCCCATCTTCTCCATCCAGGCCCGCTGCATCGCCGGCCCGGACGCCTCGGCCATCTTCGCGGCCCCGATGTTGGACGAGTAGGCCAGGATCTCGGGCACATAGAGAAAGCGGTGCTTGCCCTCGAAGTCGTTGATGGTGAAGCGGCCGATCTGGATCGGATGGGTGGCGTCGAAGCCGTCCCAGAGGTGGACCACGCCATTGTCGAGCGCCATCGACGCGGTCTGCAGCTTGAACGTGCTGCCCGGCTCGTACATGCCGGTGACGCAGCGGTTGAAGCGGTCGTCCGGCGCGGTCTGGCCGAACTGGTTGGCGTCGTAGTCGGGCAGGCTGGTCAGCGCCAGCACCTCGCCGGTGCGCACGTCCATGACGATGCCGCAGGCGCCGATGGCGCTGAACTCCTCCATCGCCTTCGACAACTCGTCGCGCACCACCGCCTGCACGCGCACGTCGATCGACAGCCGCAGCGGTTCGGCCTCCTCGCGCAGGCGCTGGTCGAAGAAGCGTTCCACCCCGGCGACGCCCTGGCTGTCCACGTCCACGCCGCCGAGCACCTGGGCGGCGGTCCGGCCGAGCGGATAGCGGCGGCGCTCGGTCGGCTCGAAATAGATGCCCGGAATGCCCAGCGCGTTGATCTTCAACTGCTCACGCGGGGTGATCTGGCGGGCCAGGTAGACGAACTGCTTGTCGGCGGCCAACCGTTGCGCCGCCGCCGCCGCGTCCAGTTCCGGCAGCACCAGCTTGAGCTTTTGGGCGGTGTCGGCCGGGTCGATCATTTCGCGCGGGTTGGCATAGACCGAAGCGGTCGGCAGCGAGATCGCCAGGATTTCGCCGTTGCGGTCGGTGATCATGGCGCGTTTCGCGCGCAGCAGCGGCTCGGCGGGGGCACTTTGGCCATCCGGCGGCGGTTCGGGCGGGTACACCCTGGCCAGCGGCAAATTCGGCAGCTTGGGATCGATGATGGTGGCGTCCACCAACTTCAGGGCCAATGCGGCGAACAGCACGGCGAAGCCGGCCGCCGCCATCACCAGCCGCGCCCGCGTGCGTGCCAGCGTGGCGCGGCGCTGCAGGTCCGGCGCGGTGACCCGCACCGTCTCCATGCGCGGCACCGACGCTTCGCGCGGCGCGCCGAAGCGGCGGGCCGGGCTGGACGGGGAGGGGGCGTCCGAAGTGCCGCTCATTCGTCCCCCGCCGGAGGCTGCCAGACGGTCGCCGCGCTGGTCCGCGTGACCGGCGGCGGCGCCGTCATCGAGCGCGCCATACCGAGTGCGGATGCCACCGCCGGCGCGGCGGGGCGGGCGGGCGGCGCGCTCGCCACCGCCGGATGGGGAGTCGCCGGATGCGCCGGCGCGGCGGGCTCGGGCGCGACGGTCGGCAACTGATCGGTCAGCGACACCGGCGTCGGCGCCGGGCGCGGGGCGGGCTGAACGGCCTGCGCCGGGGCCGGCCGCGGCGCGGCCGCGGGCTCCCGGCCCGGGGGTTGGACCGGCCGGGCAACGGAAGCGACGAGCGGCCGGGTCGCTTCGGGTTTCGCCTCGGGCTTCACCTCGGGTTTCGCATCAGGCTTGGCGTCCGGCGTGGCCGACACCGCAGGCGGCGCCGCGGGCTCGGGCAGTTTCGCGCCCGGCGCTTCCGGCTCCAGCGGCGGCGCATCCACCGCCGGCGCGCCCACCGCCGGCAGGCGCTTCTCGAAATCGGCCCAGGTGGTGAACTGGGTCGGCGCCGTGGTCTTCAGCGACGCCAGGTGCTGGCCGGCCAGTTCCGACAGCCGCGACGGATCGTTCAGCAGCGCGTATTCGGCCTGCAACACACCGGAACGTGCCCGCGCCACCTCGGCCAGCTTCATCGTGTGGGCGATCTCGCGGTCCAGCATCTGCGACTGGTGCTTGGTCTGGTAGAGGTACAGGCCGGACCCGCCGGCCAGCAGCATGCAGACGCAGGTGAACGGGCGGATCATGGGCCGGACCCTCCGGGGGCGGCCGCGACCCGTTCGATGGCGCGCAGACGCGCACTGCGGGCGCGCGGATTGGCCCGGGTCTCGCTGTCCTGCGGGCGCAGCGCGCGCGGGGTCAGCAGGCGGAACGCCGGCACGCCGCGCGGCGCCAGGCCACGCGGATCGTGGCGCGACGGCGAGGGCGCGCGGCCCGAGGCCGTGGTCATGAACTGCTTCACCAGCCGGTCTTCCAGCGAGTGGAACGCCACCACCACCAGGCGTCCGCCCTCGCCCAGCAACGCCGCCGCCGCGCGCAGCGCCCGCTCGATCTCGCCCAACTCGTCGTTCACCCGCAGCCGCAGCGCCTGGAAGCTGCGCGTCGCCGGGTCGAGGCCGGACCGCTCGGGCGGCACCACCGACCGGATCAGCGCGGCCAGCCCCGCGGTGGTGACGATCGGGGCGGCGGCGCGGGCGGCGACGATGGCCTTGGCGATGCGCCGCGACAGCCGTTCCTCGCCGAGGCGGTACAGCGTGTCGGCCAGTTCCTGCTCGGGCAGCCCGTTCACCAGGTCGGCGGCGGTCGGGCCTTCGCATTCCATCCGCATGTCGAGCGGCCCGTCGAAGCGGAATGAAAACCCGCGCGCGGGGTCGTCGATCTGATGCGACGAAACGCCCAGGTCCAGCACCACGCCGTCCAGGGTGGCGACACCGCGTTCGCGCAGCAGGGCAACCATGTCGCCGAACCGGCCCTGCATCAGGTGCAGCCGGCCCGGGTAGCGGGCGGCGAGCGCGGCGCCGCGCTCGATCGCCTGCGGGTCGCGGTCGATCGCCCACAGCGTGCAGGCGGCGCGGCCGAGGATGGCGCCGGCATAACCACCGCCGCCGAACGTGCCGTCCAGGTACTGGCCACCGTCGCGCGGCGCGAGCGCCTCCAACGCTTCGCTCAGCATCACCGGGACATGCCCGCTCATGCCGCCCTCCCGGGTAGCGTCGGCTTGCGCGCCAGCACGCGGGCGCGGACCTCGGCGAGGTGGCGCTCGGCGGCTTCCGGCTCCCAGATCTCGAAGGTCCGGCCGAGCCCGATGAAGGTGACGCCCGCGACCAGGCCGGCGTGCAGCTTGAGGGGTTCCGGCAGCACGATCCGCCCCTCCTTGTCGCTGTCCAGCGGGGAGGCGTAGGCGAACAGCATGGCGGCCAGGTCGTCCTGTTCCTCGCTGAAGGTGTCGAGCGTCTCCAGCGGGGCGGACAGCGCCTCGAACATGGCGGGCGGCCAGGCTTCGATGCAGGGATGCTTGTGCGAGGGGCGCAGCACCAGCTTGGCGATGCCATCGCCATTTTTCAGCAGGTTCCGGAAGGGCGCGGGAATTGAGACGCGGCCTTTGGCGTCGAGCCGGTTCTGATGGGTGCCCACGAATTGGGTCATCCGGCCGTTCCGCCCTTCCCGCGTAGGTCTACCTGCCCAAATGAAGCGACACTGGTGCGTTCCCAGGGCCGTACCTCGGCGCGCCCGTGGGAAACCATGGGATAACACGGGCTCTTATGGGCGTCAAAGGGACTCTTGTGGGCATCGCCGGGATTTGTCCCGGTCCGGCCGGAGTCTCGGCGTATTTTGCGGTGGCGGTTCAAGGCATTAGCGGGTGGGGGGCGTCAGCGCTGCCGGCGGGGGTCTCCTTTCGCGTTTTGTTTCGGCCGGAGTGTGGCCGATTGGTGACGAAGGCAAGACGCCAGACGGTCTGTAAGCCGGGTTCTGTCCAGTCCAAGCGACTGGGACGGCCATTCCTCTGGGACGCGCCTCGCGGCGCGCCTCACGCGACCAACCCGGGCGGCGGGGCGGAAATGCCCTTGCGGCACGGCCTTTCGGCCGTCCGCCGGTCGCCCCTATTCGGTCTTGCTCCCGGTGGGGTTTGCCGTGCCGCCCCCGTTACCGGGGGTGCGGGGCGCTCTTGCCGCTCCGTTTCACCCTTGCCCGCGGGGAGTTGCCTCCTGGCGCGGGCGGTCTGTTTTCTGTGGCACTTTCCCTGGGGTCGCCCCCGCCGGCAGTTAGCCGGCACCGTATTCCCGTGGAGCCCGGACTTTCCTCCACCGGGGTTGCCCCCGGCAGCGGCCGTCCGACCGTCTGGCGTATTTCAGATGCGCGCGCCGCGGTGCCGCGTCAACGTCCGTCGCACATCCGCGCCACCGCCAGCAGCCGCGCCAGCGTGCCCGCATCGGCCTGTCCGGTCACCGCCTCGCCGCGCCAGTGCCGCTGGAAAGCGCGCAGCACGGTGGCGAGCGCCGGGTCCAGCGGACCCTCCGGCGCCACCTCGTAGCCGATTTTCCCCAGTGCCGCCCGCACGTCGCGCAGCGCCGCCGCGTCGCGCACCGCGCCGCCGGTGCCGAGGTCGGGCACCCCCTCGGGCCACAGGCCGACGCCGTTGCGGGCCAGCCCCTCCCAGTCGAACTTCTCCCCCGGGTCTTCCTTGCGGTCGGGAGCGACGTCGCTGTGGGCGACAAAGTTGCGCGCCGGCACCGGGTGGCGCGACATGATTTCCAGGCACAGGTCGCACACCGAGACCAGTTGCAGCACGGGAAAGTCGCGGTAGCCGAATTCGTGGCCGGGATTGACGATCTCGATGCCGATGGAGCGCCCGTTCAGCGCCCGCTGGCCGCGCCAGTACGACACCCCGGCATGGAACGCCCGCCGCGCCTCCGGCACCAGCCGCAGCACGGCGCCGTCCTCATCCACCACGTAGTGGGAGGACACTTTCGCCGCCGGATCGCGCAGCCGGTCGATCGCTTCGCGGGCGGTCCTCATGCCGGTGTAGTGCAATATGACCATATCGATCGGGCAACCGTCTGGCCGGTCGTCCTGGTTCGGGCTCGGCAGTTCCCGGATCGGCAGGGTCACAGGCCACGCTCCCGTTTTATGCGGTCCCAGGCGGCGTTGATGCGGGCCACCTTGTCGCTGGCAGCGGCGATGAACTCGGGCGGCACGCCGCGGCCGGCCAGGCCGTCCGGATGGTTCTCGCGCATCAGTTTTCGCCAGGTGGCGCGCACCTGCTCGTCGCCGGCGCCGCGCTCCAGCCCGAGAATCGCGTAGGGGTCCTCCTCGGTCTGGCCGACCGGGCCGCGGGCGCGGCCGCCGCTGGCGCGCTCCCACGACGCCCCGTCGAGGCCGAACGCCGCATGCACGCCGCGCAGAAAATTCTGCTCGCTGACGGTGAGCGGCTTGTCGGCCCGCGCGATCAGGAACAGCGCCGCCAGCACCTCCTCCAGCATGCCGCGATTGTCGGCGAAACTCTCCCCCATCTGTTTCGCGTATGCCTCATAACCATCGCCGCTGGCGCGGGCCTGGTCGAACAGGCGGCCGACATGGGCGGCCGCTTCGGGGGGGATGCGGAAGCTGCGCTTGAAGGCGTCGATCTCGGCGCGGTTCACCGGCCCGTCGCATTTCGCCAGTTTCGCCGACAGCACCACCGAGGCGACGGCGAAATACTGCTCGCGCTGGCCAAGCTGGGCTGCCAGCCGCGCCGCGCTGAACTGGGCGGCGCCGGGCAGGCCGAAGCGCATCTGGGCAAAGCCGCCGGACTCCGCGGCGTGGCCGAGCGCCGCCCCGACCACCGCCCCGAACGGGCCGCCCATGGCGAATCCGGCCATCGCACCGATGATCTTGCCCCACACGGGCCCGCGCACCCCTCCGCAAAACGGAATGCCTCTATCATGCGGGTATTACCGGGAGCAAAAGACGGTTGCCCCCCCTGGCCCTCGCGGCCATCCTTCACCCATTAAGGCACTGACGGACAAGACAATGACAGGCTGGCAGTTCTGGATCGACCGTGGCGGCACTTTCACCGACGTCGTTGCCCGCGACCCGCAGGGGCAGCTTTCCACCCACAAGCTGCTGTCGGAGAACCCCGGCCGCTATCGCGACGCGGCCCTGGCCGGCATTCGCACCGTGCTCGGCCTTCCCTTCGACGCGCCGATCCCGCCCGGGCTCATCGACGCGGTGAAGATGGGCACGACGGTCGCCACCAACGCCCTGCTGGAGCGCAAGGGCGACCGCACCCTGCTGGTGGTCAACCGCGGCTTCGCCGACGCGCTGCGCATCGGCAACCAGGCCCGGCCGCGCCTGTTCGACCTCGCCCTCACATTGCCCTCGCTGCTCTATGAGGAAGTGGTGGAGATCGGCGGGCGTGTCGACGTGACCGGCGCCGAACTGGAGCCGCTCGACGAGGATGCCGCCCGCGCCGCTTTCGCCGCCATCCGGGCGAAGGGCATCGAGGCGGTCGCGATCGTGCTGATGCACGCCTGGAAATTCCCCGACCATGAACGCCGCCTGGCCGCCCTGGCGCGCGAGGCGGGATTCACCCAGGTCTCGGCCAGCCATGCCGTCAGCCCGCTGCTGCGCCTGGTGCCGCGCGGCGACACCACGGTGGTGGACGCCTACCTCTCGCCGATCCTGCGCCGCTACGTCGATCACGTGGCCTCCGAGCTTGAGGGCGTGCGGCTCTTCTTCATGCAGAGCAACGGCGGCCTGGCCGAGGCGCACCGCTTCCAGGGCAAGGACGCCATCCTGTCCGGCCCGGCCGGCGGCATCGTCGGCGCCGTCCGCACCGCCGCCATGGCGGGACTCGACCGCATCATCGGCTTCGACATGGGCGGCACCTCGACCGATGTCGCCCTCTATGCCGGCAGCTTCGAACGCGCCTTCGAGACCGAAGTGGCCGGCGTGCGCATGCGCGCGCCGATGATGGCCATCAAGACGGTCGCCGCCGGCGGCGGTTCCATCCTCCACTTCGACGGCGCCCGATTCCGGGTGGGGCCGGATTCGGCCGGCGCCAATCCCGGCCCGGCCTGCTATCGCCGCGGCGGGCCGCTGGCGGTTACGGACGCCAACGTGTGTGTGGGAAAAATCCAGCCCGCGCATTTCCCCGCCATCTTCGGACCCGCCGGGAATGAGCCACTGGACGCCGACATCGTCACGGCGAAATTCGCAGGCCTGGCCGACGAGATCGCCGCCGCCACCGGCGAACGGCGCGACCCCCGCGAGGTGGCCGAGGGGTTCCTGCGCATCGCGGTCGCCAACATGGCGAACGCGATCAAGGCGGTCTCGGTGCAAAAGGGCCACGACGCCACCCGCTTCGCCCTGCAATGCTTCGGCGGCGCGGCCGGGCAGCATGCCTGCCTGGTGGCCGACGAACTCAGCATGAGCACCGTCTTCATCCATCCCTATGCCGGCGTGCTCTCGGCCTACGGCATGGGCCTGGCCGACCAGAGCGCGATGCGCGAGCAGGCGGTGGAGGTTCCACTTTCCGCCGCTGAGCTGCCGGCGCTGGAAGCGCTGGCCGACCGGCTGGCGGACGAGGCGGTGGGGACCTTGCGCGAGCAGGGCGCCGATCTCTCCCGGCTTGCCGTCGCCCGGATTCTGCATGTGCGCTACGCCGGCACCGACGCGGCCCTGCCGGTCACGCTCGGCCCGGTCGATGCGGTGTGCGCGGAATTCACCGCGGCGCACCGCGCCCGTTTCGGCTTCGCGACCCCCGATCGCGCACTGATCGTCGAGGCAGTGGCTATCGAGGCGACCGCCGCCGGCGAGCAGGTCATCGAATCGCGCATCCCCGCGCGCGACGGCGGCGCCCCCACCGCCATCGACACCGTGCGGATGTGGAGCGGCGGCGCCGAGCACACCACGCCGGTGTTCGAGCGCACCGCGCTGTTCGCCGGCGACGTCATCGAAGGTCCGGCCCTGATCCGCGAGGCCAATGCCACGACCGTGGTCGAGCCGGGCTGGAGCGCCGAGGTGACCGAACTCGACCACATGCTGCTGCGCCGGACCAAGGTCCGCGAGATCAGGGTGGCGGCGGGAACGCAACGAGCCGACCCGGTGCTGCTCGAGTTGTTCAACAACCTGTTCATGAACGTCGCCGAGCAGACCGGCGCCGTGCTGCAGAACACCTCGCAGAGCGTCAACATCAAGGAGCGCCTGGACTTCTCCTGCGCCATCTTCGACGCCGACGGCGGGCTGGTGGCGAACGCCCAGCACATACCGGTGCACCTGGGCGCCATGGGCGAGAGCGTGCGCACGGTGATCGACCGCCGCGGCGCAACCCTGCGGCCGGGCGACGTGGTGGCCCTGAACAACCCCTACAACGGTGGCACCCACCTGCCCGACATCACCGTCATCACGCCGGTCTTCGATGGCGACAAGATCTTGTTCTTCGTCGGCAACCGGGGCCATCACGCCGACATCGGCGGCATTACCCCGGGCTCCACGCCGCCGATGTCGCATACGCTGGAGGAGGAAGGCGTCGTCATCGACGACTTCCTGCTGGTCGAGCAGGGGCACTTCCGCGAGGCCGAGCTCCGCGACCTGCTGGGCTCGGCACGCTACCCGGCGCGCAGCCCCGACGTGAACGTCGCCGACATCAAGGCGCAGGTGGCGGCCAACGAGAAGGGCGTGCAGGAACTCCGCCGCGTCGTCGCGCAGTACGGCTGGGACGTGGTGAGCGCCTACATGCGCCACGTCATGGACAACGCCGAGGAGAGCGTGCGGCGGGTGATCGAGCGCATCGGCGACGGGCACTTCGACTACACCATGGACAACGGCGCGATGCTCCGCGTGCGGGTCTCGGTGGACCGCGTCGGGCGCACCGCGCTGGTGGATTTCACCGGCACCGGGCCGCAGAACCAGGGCAATTTCAACGCCCCCCCGGCGGTCACGCGGGCCGGCGTGCTGTACGTCTTCCGCTGCCTGGTCGGCGACGACATCCCGCTGAACGACGGCTGCCTGAAGCCGATCACCATCCGCATCCCGCCCGGCACCTTCCTCTCGCCGGTGCTGGGGGCGGCGGTGGTGGCGGGCAACACCGAGGTCAGCCAGGCCACCTGCAACGCGCTGTTCGGCGCGCTCGGCGCGATTGCCTGCAGCCAGGGCACGATGAACAACTTCCTGTTCGGCGACGCCACCCGCCAGTACTACGAGACGATCTGCGGCGGCAGCGGCGCCGGCCCCGGCTTCGATGGCACCAGCGCGGTGCACACCCATATGACCAACACCCGCATGACCGATCCCGAGGTGCTGGAACTGCGCTACCCGGTGATCCTGGAAGAGTTTTCCATCCGCCGCGGCTCCGGCGGGGCGGGCCGCTGGCACGGCGGCGACGGGGCGCGGCGGCGCATCCGCTTCTGCGAGCCGATGACGGCGGTGATCGTGTCGTCGCGCCGCAACGTGGCGCCGTTCGGACTGGCCGGCGGCGCCGACGCCTCCCCCGGACGGCAGTGGGTGGAACGGCTGGACGGGTCCACCGAGACACTCACCGGCACCGACCGCGCCGAACTGCGCCCGGGCGAAGTGTTCGTCATCGAAACCCCCGGCGGCGGCGGGTACGGTGCCGCATAAGGAAGGAAGGCCAGGGGCGCTGCCCCTGGACCCTGCCAAGGGCCGTGAGGCCCTTGGAACCCATTACTTAAGCAAGGTTGTTGAGAGAGGGGGCTATCGAGATGTCGATGCATCTCCTCAGTCCCCTCTCTCAACAACCTTCCTGGTAGCGGGGTCCAGGGGCCTCCCGGCCCCTGGCGGGTCCAGGGCGGAGCCCTGGCCTTCCTTCTCCTGATGCGCCGCGCCCGCCTGTTACTGGGCGGGGTGGTTCTGTTGCTGGCTCTGGGGCTGGTGGCCGCGTGGGTTTTGCCGCCATTGCTGGACTGGAGCCGCTACCGCGATTCCATCGCGATCCTGGCGTCCGGGCGGTTGGGGCGCGAGGTGCGCATTGCCGGGCCGGTCTCGCTGACCTTGTTGCCCGAGCCCGAGTTGACGGCCGACGGCGTCAGTCTCGCCGATGCCGGCGACGGCATCGCCATCCGGGCCGCGCAACTGCGGTTGCGGGTGGCGCTGGGGGCCTTGGCGGCGGGTCGGATCGACGCCCAGGAGCTGGTGTTGCGCGGCGCGGAGATGCATGTGCCCTGGCCGTTCCGGCCGATCCGGATCGCCGCCGACGCGCCGGCCTGGTTCGCCGCCGCCTCGGTGCGCATCGAGGACGGCAGGCTCAGCATCGGCGCCCTCGCCTTCGCCGACATCCAGGCGAGCCTGACCACCGATGTCTGGACCGGCAGCTACGCCGCCGCGGGCACGGTGCAGTTCTCCGCCCGGCCCTGGCATTTCACCGCCCGGCTGACCCGGGCCGGCAGCGACGGCGCGGCGGGGCTCGATGTGTCGCTGGACGGGCACGCGGCGATGCAGGGCATCGGGGCGACGCTCACCGGGCAGTTGCAGGGCGACGGCACCTTCGGTGGCCGGGTGATGGGGCGCGGGCCCGACCTGTCGCGGTTGCTGCCCGCCCCCGCCGTACCGTTCACCGCCGAGGGGCGGCTGAGCGTGGCCGGTGGCCTGGCGGCGGCGGACGAGCTGGCCGGCGAGATTGGCGGCTCGCCGGTGACGGGGGCAGTGGCGCTGCGGGTGTTGCCGGCGCCGCGGCTGGATGTCGCGCTCACCGCCAGCCGGCTCGACCTCGATGCCTGGCTGCCGGCGCTGCTGCACGGCGGGGCGGCGCCGCTGCCCGTCGGCATCGACCTCTCGGCCGAGGCGGCGCCCTTGGCCGGCGGTACGCTGCGGCGGCTGAGTGGCGCCTTCGACATCGGCGCCGACGGCGTCGCCGTGCGCGAATTCC
Organism: uncultured Acetobacteraceae bacterium; assembly: GCA_964459005.1. Classification (GTDB taxonomy): domain Bacteria; phylum Pseudomonadota; class Alphaproteobacteria; order Acetobacterales; family Acetobacteraceae; genus Rhodovastum. Next base: position 4,199 of record CAYWOW010000003.1, on the reverse strand, counting down.
GCGCCGTGCTGCCCGGCGAGGCTTCGCTCGGCGCCACCGGGCAGGTGCAGCGGCGTGACGCGGGCGGGGCGCCGCGCTTCGAGGGCGACGTGGCGCTCTCGGCGCCGGCGCTGCGCACTACGCTGGCCTGGCTGGAATCGGCCGGGGTGGTGCCGGCCGGGGAGTTGCCGGAAGGGGTGCCGCGCAGTGCCGAGCTGACCGCGCGGACGGTGCTCGAGCCCGGCAGGCTGGCGCTGACCCGGCTGGACGCCCGCACCGATGCGACCCGCCTGTCGGGCAGCCTGGCGTTGCGGGCCGGCGCGCGGCCGGCGCTCACGGCGGTGTTGCAGGCCGACCGGCTTGAGCTCGATCCGTGGCTGCCCGCGGCCTGGCCGTCGCTGACCGCGATCGGATCGCGGCTCGGCCGAATGGATGCCGACCTCCGGCTGGCCGCCAGTCAAGTCGTGGTGCAGGGCGCGCCGTTCGGGCCGTTGGCGCTCGACGCGTCGATCGAGGGCGGACGGATGCAGCTGCGCCGGCTCGATCTGGCGGGGGACGGGCTGCGGGTGGCGGCCTCGGGCACGCTGGGCGAGGACGGGCGGATCACCGACGGGCGGCTCGACATCCAGACGCCGTCGGCCGGCGCGCTGGCGGGACTGCTGGCGCCGCACCTGGTGTCGTCGGTCGGGGCAGGGTTCTGGCGCGGCCCGGCGTCGCTGTCGGTGCAGGCTGCCGGCGCGCCGGATGCGTTGGCGCTGCAAGTGGCCGGCGACCTCGGCGATCTGGCGCTGGAGGCGCGGCCCGTGATCGACCTCAACGCGCGCCGCGCCGCCGGGGTGCTGACCCTGCGCCATCCCGGCGCGCCGCGGCTGGCGGAGTCGCTCGGGTGGCACGATGTGCCGTCGTGGCTGGGCGACGGCTCGCTGAGCCTGGTGGCGCAATTGTCGGTCCAGCTGCCGGAGGGCCAGCCCGGCCGGGTTGCCGCCGAATCGTTCGACCTCGCCGCCGGCGGCCTGCGCGCCGGTGGGGCGCTGACGCTGGACGGCATCGGCGGGTCCGCATCGCCGCCGGTCCTGTCCGGGCGGATCGTGGCCGATACGCTGCCGCTGCCGCTGTTCTATCCGCGCGCCCGCGAGCCGCTGCCCTTCGGCGTGCTGGCGGGCTGGCAGGCCCAGGTGAAGCTGGCGGCGGCGCATGTCCTGGCCGACGCCGCGCCGGTGTTGCAGCAGGCCCAGGCGACGCTGGAGCTGACCGACGGCAAACTGCGCATCGCGGGACTGTCGGCCCGGCTCGGCGGCGGCACGCTGAGCGGGTCAGTCAGCGCCGACATCACCGCCGAGCCGCCGGCGCTGACCTTGGACGTTGGGGCGAGCGGCGTGGTGCTGACCGAGCCGCTGTTCGGGTTGCCGGTGGACATCGCGTCGGGCCGGCTGGATGCGTCATTGGCGCTGATCGCGTCGGGCTATTCGCCGGCGGCGCTGCTGTCCACGCTGGCCGGCGAGGCCCGGCTGCAGGCGGCGGACGGCACGCTCGTCGGGGTGTCGCTGGGCAGTGTGGAGGGGCGTTTGCCAGATGCCGCGGTGGGCACGGCGCTGGCCGGCGGCACGACGGCGTTCACCCGGCTGGAACTGGCGCTGCGGGCGCAGGATGGGGTGTTGCGGGTGGTGGAGGGGCGGATGACGGGACCATCCGGCGCCGCGACCCTGAGCGGCAGTATCGATCTCGCCGGCGATACGGCGGAGCTGCGGCTGGGCCTGCTGCCGGCGGTGGTCGATCCGCCCGAGATCGGGCTTTTCCTGGTCGGGCCGCTCGATCAACTGCGCCGCATGCCGGAACTGGCGGCGGTGGCGCGCTGGCGCGCCCAACATCCGGCGGTGCCGTAGCGGATAGCCACCGGCCGCGACGCAGAAGCCAGCCGGCGGTCAGGCCTGGTGGCACTGCTCCTCGAAGACGCTGTGGGCAAGCTGCAACAGGTGCTCGGCGGTGGCGGCACAGCCGGCACGATCGGCATCCTCCGCGAGGGTGAGCAGCCGGTCGCAAAGCATCAGCGGACTCGGCACCATCCTGGGTATGTCGGCAAACTGAAGCTGTAACATCTGAACGGTCCCTGGGTTCGGTTTTTACTGAACGGCATGGCGTCCAACTCAGAAGGGCCGGTATTTCCGGCCCGCGCCGATTTGACCGCGGAAATCTTGCCGAAATGTTAACGGGACTGCTGGAGCGCGTGGACCCGCAACGCGGAGGCCAACGGGTGCTCGGCGGCGCGGCCGGCATCGACTTCGGCCACGAGGGCCGACAGCACCAGGCCGCGCCCGGCGGCGAGCTCGGTCAACGCCGCCCAGAACTCGGGTTCCAGCGCCACGCTGGTGCGGTGTCCCGCGAGAGTGAAACTGCGCTTGATCAGGACGCTCATGGCCGGATCGATTATCTGCCTCGGGTCCGTTTTCCGGGTGCACCATGCGCCTCGGGCCGCGCCGCCACCCAGGCGACGATACGCCGGGGCCAGCGTGGCGGGGAAGGTTCTTGCACCATTGTCATGACAGACCAGCAGATTTAGCGTTGCTGCTCGAGTCGGTCGCGGCCTCCCGCAAGCGGGCAACGGCCCAGGCGGCTGCCTCCGCCACCACCGGATCGGGATCGGCGAGAAGCCGGGCGGCCGCCGGCGCCAGTGACGGGTCGCGCGCGTTGCCGATGGCGATGAGCACGTTGCGGACGAAGCGGTTGCGGCCGATGCGCTTGACCGGCGAGCCGGCGAAGCGGGCGCGGAAGGCCCCGTCGTCGAGGGCGGCGAGGTCGGCCAGATCGGGGGCGATGAGGTCGGGGCGGGCCTGCAGTTTCGCCTCCCGCGTGGCAACGGCGAACCGGTTCCACGGGCACACCGCGAGGCAGTCGTCGCAGCCGTAGATGCGGTTGCCCATGGCCGGGCGGAGATCGGGCGGGATCGGGCCGGGGTGCTCGATGGACAGGTAGGAAAGGCAGCGGGTGGCGTCGAGCCTGTAGGGGGCCGGGAATGCGTCCGTCGGGCAGGCCGCAAGGCAGCGCGAGCAGGTGCCGCAACGGTCGGCGTGCGGCCGGTCGGGGGGAATTTCCAGCGTGGTGTAGACCTCGCCGAGGAACAGCCAGGAGCCGTGGCGGCGCGAGACCAGGTTGGTGTGCTTGCCCTGCCAGCCCAGTCCGGCCTGCTGCGCCAGCGGTTTTTCCATCACCGGGGCGGTGTCCACGAAAACCTTCACCGCCGCGCCGAAGCGCGAGGCGATGAACTGTCCCAGGTGTTTCAGGCGCCCTTTGGTCAGCTCGTGGTAGTCACGGTGGCGGGCATAGACGGAAAAATTGCCGCGATCGGGGCGGCCAAGGGTGGCCAGCGGGTCCTCCGCCGGGGCGTAGGAGAGGCCCACGCAGATGACGCTGCGCGCCGCCGGCCACAGCGCTTGCGGGTGGCTGCGGGCCTCGGTGCGTTCGGCCAGCCAGCCCATCGCCCCGTGGTGGCCGGCGGCGAGGAAATCATGCAGGCCGGTGCGGGCTTCCTTGGCGAGCGCCGCCGGCGCGAAGCCGACGGCGTCGAAGCCCAGCGCGAGGGCTTTGGCGCGGATGGCGTCAGCCGCGGCCACGGTAGGGGGGAACACCCTGGTCGGGGATCCAGGCGCCGTCCGGCGGGGCGCCGGTCTGCCAGAAAACGTCGATCGGGATGCCGCCGCGCGGATACCAGTAGCCGCCGATGCGCAGCCAGACCGGGTCGAGCAGGGCGACCAGGCGCAGCGCCACGTCCAGCGTGCAGGTTTCGTGGAACGCGCCGTGGTTGCGGAACGCCGCCAGATAGAGCTTCAGCGACTTGCTTTCGACGATCCAGTCGCCGGGGATGTAGTCGATGACGAGGTGGGCGAAATCGGGCTGGCCGGTGATCGGGCACAGCGAGGTGAATTCCGGCGCCGCGAAGCGCACCACGTAATTGGCGCCCGGGTGCGGATTGGCCACCCGTTCCAGCGTCGCCGCCGCGGGGCTTTCCGGAATCGTCGTGGCATGGCCGAGCTGGGTCAGGCCCTCGTAGGAACCGGTCATGGCGGCTCGTCTCCTTCGGCCCAGCGGGCGCGCAGGGCGGCAGCGTGGGCCTCCAGCCGTCCCTGCACGATGGCGGCCCGGATGTCGCGCAAAAAATCCTGGTAGTACCGGACATTGTGCCAGGTCAGCAGCATCGGGCCGAGCATCTCCTCGCAGCGGAACAG
>CAYWOW010000002.1:0-69318 GCA_964459005.1 uncultured Acetobacteraceae bacterium | reverse complement strand
TGGCTGATCGAGCGGATGGACTCCGAGCGCGCGCAGCGCGAGGCGATCCGCAAGTACTCGCTCGCCGAGGTGTTCAGCAACCCGAAGATGTTGCTGCTGACGCTGGCCTATGTCGGGCAGAACGTGTCGACCTACGGGGTTGTGTTTTTCCTCCCGCTGATCGTCAAGGGGCTCGGGGTATCCACCGACTGGATCGGGCTGACCGCCGCGTTGCCCTACCTGTGTGCTTTCGTGGTGATGATCGCCTGGGGCTACCATTCCGACATCACGGGCGAGCGGACCTGGCATCTGGCCGGCGCGTATTTGCTGTGCTCGGCCGGACTGGCGGCCTGCATCTTCATCGGCGTCGGCCATCCGGTCGTGTTGATGGTCGCGATCTGCATCGCGGTGATGGCCCAGTCATCCACCGCCGCGCCGTTCTGGTCGCTGCCGAGTTCGATGCTGACCGGCGCCGCGGCGGCGGGCGGCATCGCCATGATCGGCGCAGTCGGCAACCTCGGCGGCTGGCTCGGACCGTTCGTGTTCGGGATGATCAAGGACGCATCCAGCGATACGGTCGCGCTTCTCTTCCTGGCCTCGGCGACGGTCATGTCCGCGATCTGTGTGATCGCGGTGGGCCAGGACCGCCGGCTGGAACGCATCCCGCCGCGCGCGTAGGCCTGTCATCAACAGTGCATTTTCATCCGGCAGGCCACCAGCACCTAGAGCGTGATCGCTTGAGGCGGAATCGTCGGAAAGCGTGATCACGCTCTCAAACAAAGGCTTAGAGCATGATCGCTGCGCCTATCAGAAGCGGTTATGCTCTAATGACGGCTGGCGACCTGGCCGACCGCCGCGGCCTCGCGGATCATCCAGATCAGCACACTCGACAGAACCAGGCAGACGCCCATGGCGACGAGACCGGATGCAAAGGTTCCGGTGATCCCGCGGACATAGCCGACCAGATAAGGCCCGGCGAAGGCACCCAGCACGCCGAGGGTGTTCATGATCCCCATCACCGTTCCGACCACGCGCGCCGGCACGATATCGGCCGGGATCGACCACAGAACGGGCTGCGAACCATACAGCATGGCGCCGGCGAGGGTGAGCAGCAGCATGTTCACGCCGAGCCCGTTGCCGGCATAGGTGAAGCCGGCGACGGCCAGTGCCGCGCCGCAGATCAGGATCGGCAGGGCAGCATAGAGCCGCCGGTCGCGCGAACGGTCCGACAGCGTCGTGACCAGTTGCATGAGGACGATCGCTGCCGCGAAGGGCACGGCCGACAGCCAGCCGATCGTCGCCGGGCTGAGCGATGCGTCCTGGTGCAGCACGCTCGGCAGCCAGATGATGAAGCCGAGGAAGCCGATGTTCCACAGGAATACCGCGGCACAGAACAGCAGCACCGATGGACGGGCCATCTGCGCGCCGACCGTGGTCGGCCCGGTGTCCCGGGTCGAGGCTTGCGATCCCGTCTCCGCCTCCAGCTTGGCGATGATCGCATCGCGCTCCGCCGCGCTCAGCCAACTGGCCTGACGTGGGGATTCGGCGACTCCCCACAGCCAGACGATCACCCAGACGATCGGGAAGATGCCCTCGACGATGAACAGCGTCCGCCATGTGCCGAGGCCAAGGATGTAGCCGGCGATGGGGCCGTTCAGCATCGCAGCCAGCGGATAGGAGAGCTGCCAGATGCCGTTCGCCCGTGCCCGTTCGGACGGCGCGAACCAGTTGCGCACGAACAGGAGCATGGTGGGGAAGATGCCGCCTTCGAGGAAACCGAGGGCGAAGCGGACCAGGACCAGCTGCGTCGCGGTTTCGATGAAGGCCTGCAGGATTTCGGTGCAACCCCAGAGGACAAGCAGCCAGGCGATCAGTGCCTTGCCATAGCCGCGATCGGCGATCCAGCCACCCGCGGTCTGCGTGGCCCCGTAGCCGAGGAACAACACGCCGGAGGCGAAACCAAGAACCGACGGGCCGAGAGCCAGATCCTTGCCCATGGTGGGGATCGCAAAGCCGATATTGGTCCGATCCATGAACGCAATGATATAGGCGATCATCATAACCGGCAGCAGCCGTGTCCAGCGCGATTGCATCGCTTCCCCCGCTTCGTTGATGGAACCTGACGGAAGAGTCCGATTGGGGATTCCGCTTCGGCGCCAAACGTTAAATTCTATCCGCGAGCCTGTCGAGAAGATCGCCGAGTCGTGTCCCACACACCTTGAAATCGCCAGCCTAGTCACGTTCTTTCGGCGGCGGATAGACCGGGTGGTCCAGTACCCTCGGGTCGTGCGAGGGCAGGACCGTCGCGCCGATGCCAGCCAGCCGGCGAAAGCTGCGGTCGTAGGCGTAAAGATCGGTGTGGTTGCCGTTCGGCACCGCCGGGCCACCGTCGGCGGGCCAGTTGTCGTACAGCGGAATCAGATCGCCCGGCAGCAGATAGGGACCCTCCGTCGTGTCCACCAGCACACCCTGCGATCCGCTCGTGTGACCGGGCAGCAGCACGGTCGAAACACCGGGGAGGATCGGGCTGTCACCCGTCAGTACCTCCATGCGGTCCAGGATTTCGACCCAGGGCGGACGGCGGCCCCGTTGGTTCACTTCGTAGATCGGGCGCTGGAACGGCACCGGCCAGGCCGCTTCGCGCAACTCCGCCTCCTGCACGTAGAAGGTGGCGGCGGGGAAATGCGGCACGCCCCCGACATGGTCGTTGTGCAGGTGGGTCAGCACGACGATCCGGATCGCTCCCGGATCGACGCCGAGGCGCCCCAGTTCGGCCAGCAGCAGGTCGTCGATATCGGCCTCGGCGGCGGTGTAGTGCTGCGGCACCCGCGCTTTCGGTCCGGGTCCGGTATCGATCAGGATATCCTGCCCGCCACCGCGCAGCAGAAAGGCGAGGCACGGGGCATCGAGGCGGCGTCCGCCATAGTTCTTGCGGTACACGAAGGATGAGACCTCGTGATTGACGATATACCCGCACTTGAGCGGATGAATCGTGAATGTCGTCGCCATCGCCGGCCCGATCCCCCTTTTACGTGTACAGGGCCACCATGCCGGGCGCCCACGCGTTCCCTGGCGCGGTCAGCACGCCCGCCGTGAGAGCCCCGAGCTCCCGGCGCCCAAGCTGTATCGCGCCATTGTTGTGTGACATCGACATGGCCTTTCCCCGCGCTGCGCCACTTTATGTTTTTGACATGACAGGCCGCCGCGGCCGCCCGACTGTCCACGGCTGCCGCCTGCCCGCACGAAAACGGTGGCCCGGGCGGTGCGACGTGTCAAGGATCGTCGTCGCGCGGCGTGGCGGGCGACGATCACCAGGCGATCGGGCTCTGTTGTCACCGCCTCGATCGCCAGCCCAGCCCGCGACATCGCCGGGGAGAACATTTTTCGCATGATGAGCTCCCCCCCGAAAAGTGCTTGACCTGAGCACGCCGAATATAGAAGAGATCCTTCTGAATACGGATTGATGCTGGACCGGATAGATCTGGCGACACCGGCCGGAGATTTCCGGTTTTTCGATTTGATTTGATCGGACGGCTGAGTCACTATAGCAACTGCCGGCCTGATGGCCCCGGGACATTCCGGTCGGCAGAGCTTACAAGAGTACGACGATGGACACTAAGGACAACTTGTCGGATCAGTCAGACAATCGGAACTCGCCACGCGAGCACCTGATTAAGATGGTGCGGGTTCTGTTCGGCGACCGGTTCAGCATTGAGTGCGCTCTTCTTGACATCTCCAAGCGGGGAGCAAAACTCGGTCATCACACTCCGGCCCTTATCCCGGATAACGTCACTATCAGGCTCCCGAACGGAACGGCGGTGGCCGGGCGTGTCCGGTGGCGCACCGCCGATGCCTGCGGCATCGAGTTCGAGAAGTAGGCTCCGCGGGGCCGGTGGCGCCGATGGATCGCGATCCATCGTAACCGGCGATCGTTATTGCATGGCATGATCTGGCTGTCGTTGCCAGGGCGGTCGTCCCTGGCCATGCGGCGGATGGGGGTTTCTCGCCGCGCGCACGGTTATCGCGGTGCGGCGTCACCGTCTGGGCGCCGACCCCGCGCCATGCCTCCGGCATGGCGGTTTCGGACGGATTGCCCAAGGGATCGTTGCAAAACGCGAAAAGTGCGTCAATTAAGCGACGTTTCAGCGCCCAAATAACCGATGTCCGTTGACGTCCGCCGGGAATTGGGGTAGGTCGGCGATGGTGAAAGTCTTTTTTGCTGTCCTAATGTTATCGATTTCGAGACAATCGACGAAAATCAGGAACGTGACTGAAACATTGAGAACGTTGACCGAAAGCGGGCCGCGTCCAGTCAACCCGATACAGGTCCCAGAGGGACTGCCGGGGAAACCGGCCTGGGCGGATCTCGTCAACTGCCTGGCTAAAGCCGCGTTCGCATTTTCTGGTGGCAAGCATGTTCGACTTCCGGCCTGAGTTCCCGGGCACGCCGTTGGCCTTCAGCATCGTCCTGGCCGTGCTGGTGTTCACGCACGAGCTTGGCCGCTACCTGGCGTCGGGCTGGCGTCCTGTGCGCGTCGAGGCGTTCTCCATCGGCTTCGGGCGCGCCGCGGCTTCCTGGACGGACCGGCTCCGCGCGGTGCCGAAAGCCGCGCTGTTCAGGGATATGCAGCCGTCGCCGACCGCCGCGCCGCCTCTAAATGAGGTCGCTCCCAGGCCGTTGCCGTCGGGCCGCGACGCCGGCGAGCGCCAGCGGCGGTTCGACATGACGGACCTCGCCGTCATCATGGTGTGCGACCTGCGGGGCACCATTCGCTCCTGGTCCGAGGGCTGCCGCCGCCTGTACGGCTGGACCGCCGCTGAGGCCATTGGACGGCTGTCCCACGAACTGCTGCAGACCATCTGTCCGGTGCCGCGGGCCGAGGTCGAGGCTGCGCTCCGGGTTGATGGGGAATGGAGCGGTGAGCTTCGCAACCGCGGGCGGGACGGAGCGGAGGTGATCGTTTCGGCGCAGGAGGTGCTGCACCGAAACGTCCGCGGCGAAGTCTCCTCCGTCGTGGAGCACATGGCCGTGCCATGTCGGATCGGCGGGATCGCCGGTCCCGACCAGGATCTCCCCGGGGCCGCGTTGCCTGTGTCGGAGGCCTTTGCCCTTCGTTACGGCCTGCCGCCGGGTCAGACGCATGTCTCGGAAGAGGAATGGCTCGCCCTGGTGCATCCCGAGGAACTCTCCCGGCTCGACACCGAACTGCGCAACATTCGCCGGCCCGACGGCCCGCTCGCCGCGCGGATCGCCATCCCGCGGAGCGACGGATCGGTGCGCTGGATCTCCCTGCGGGCCGAAGTCTTGCCGGGTCAGACCGGCCGGCTGGTTCATGTGACAACTGCGCCGCAGGACAGCACTCAAATCATCTAAGTTCGTCACTCGGAAGTCCGACTCGGCGGGGACGGAATGAATATGATGATGGATTTGGGGCGGCCTGCCAGCGGTTGACCCGGTTTGCGCGTGGCCCGTGGCGCCGCCGCATATCGGCTCAGGGCGCACCGGCCTGCGGGCGCCGGAAAATTCGGTAACCGAATGAGACTTTTCGCAGCCCGGGCAACCCCTTTATAGGTATGTGCCGAGTAGGAACGAAAGTGCCGCTGGACGGTACGATCGTTCTGCCCCATTACCGAGGTGCGGAATGGTACGATCCCGCGACGCGAGAATCGGCGCAGGGCGACGTAATGAAGAGTGACGGCAACCCCGACCCGGACGCACTGGCGCGGCATCGCATGATCACGGAGCTTGCCGACGGACGCAACCCGGGGTTGCGCTGGGCGGCGTTGCCAGCACGTTCGGGGAGGCCGAACCGTGGGGACCGCTTGGCGAAGTTGCGGCGCCGCTGGCAATTTTCTACCGCGCCGCTGACGCCCGGGGGCGCCACTGGTTCGGTGAGGGATTTATTCAGGAGGGCGGGTGGATGAAGACGCTGCTTCCGATCGGATTTGTCGTGGCGCTGGCGGCCTGGGGGCCGGCACGGGCGGAGACCCAGATCCTGTTCCTGACCGAGGACGTGCCAGCCGGGCTCGACATGGACGGCCCCACCGGATCGACCAACACCTCGCAGACCGGCTTCATCAACATGTCCGAGCCGCTCGTTTATTACGCCTACGGGCCGGCCAACGAGGAGGGCGTGCGGACGCTCGATTTGGGCAAGTTCGAAGGGCGGCTGGCGGAGTCGTGGGAGTTCGACCCGGAGTCGCTGACCTGGACGATGCATCTGCGGCACGGCGTGAAGAGCTGTGCCGGCAATGAATTCACCGCCGCCGACGTGGTCTACAGCTTCGCCCGGGCGAAGTCCGTGAGCGGGCAGGCGCCGACCGGGTGGTTCGTTGCGAGCATCGGATCCATCGCCGGGTTCACGCGCGATGTGTTCAAACCGGGTGCGGATCGCAGCCTGGGCGACGCCGTCACCAAGGTCGACGACTATACGGTGAAGATCAGGCAGTCCCAGCCGAACCGCCTGTTTCTCACCACCCTCTCGATTTACGCGGACTATCCCTACGACAGCGTGGAGATGAAGAAGCACGCGACCGAGCAGGACCCGTGGTCGCATGTCTACGTCAACACGCAGAATGTGCCGAGCTTCGGTGCGTATTGCCTGGAGCGCTGGGTGCGCGACGACGAGTTCGTTCTGCGGGCAAACCCCGCCTATTACCGCGGCAAGCCGGCGATCGACCGAATCGTCATCAAGAAGGTGCCGCAGACCGCCAACCGCACGATGACCCTGCGCAGCCTGCAAGCCGACCTGACGCAGCGCCTGACCACGCGCGAGTACAACGGCCTGCGCACGGCGTCCGGGGTGACGGTGGCCGGCATCTACGGCAACGAGGTGCTGAGCGTGGGCCTGAATTTCAAAACGCCCCCGTTCGACAATCCGAAGCTGCGGCAGGCCATCGCCTATGCCATCCCGTACGAGCAGATCGCCAGGGTCGGCTATGCCGGCGCGGCGCGCAAGATGGAGGGCCAGTATCCGCGCGTGGAGCACGACTACATGCGACCCTCGACGCAATATGCAACGGATCCGGCGAAGGCCAAGGCCCTGTTGGCGGAGGCCGGCTTCCCCGACGGCAAGGGGCTGGAGAAGTATCCGGACAGTTTCCGGCTGGCCTACACCGCCGAACGCGAGGCGACCCTGGGGCCGATCGCGACGGTGATCCAGTCGGCCCTGAGGGATGTCGGCATCCCCATCGAACTCGATCCGATGCCGCAGACGCAGATCAGCGACCGCCGGCTGGTCAAGAAGGATCTGCCGATGGCCCTGAACGACATCGAGAAGGCAGTGGGGCCGGATGTCACCTACGCCACCCAGCTTTATTTCGTGTCGCCCGCGGTTGGCGCGCTCAACAATTTCGTCAACTACAACAACCCCGAGGTGGATCGCCTGTTCCGCGAGGCCCTGGCCGAGCTGGACGACGCGAAGCGGACGCCGATGGTGCGGCAGATCCAGGAGATCGTGCACCAGGACCTGGCCTGGGTGCCGCTCGCGGAGACCAAGACCGAGTATGCCTTCCGGTCGAACCTGAAGGGCATTACGTGGCACCCGGAGAATTCGGTGCATTTCATCGACCTGTCGCTGCAAAACTGACCCGCTGATGCTGTTCGTTGCCCGCCGGCTGGGCTTTGCGTGCCTGCAACTGGTCGGCCTGGCGCTGTTGGTGTTCTTCACCATCCGCGCCATGCCGGCCGACCCGGTGGCGCGGCTGGTGGGCATGAACGCATCGCGAGAGGCCTATCTATCGTCGCAGCACGCGCTGGGCCTGGACCGGCCGGTGTGGGTTCAGCTGGTCGCCTGGGTCAGCGACGTGGCGCATGGCGATTTCGGCCGCTCCTGGGTGAGCGGCGCGCCGGTGATGCAGGAAATCGGCCGCACCCTGCCGGTCACCATCGAGTTGATCACCATCAGTTTCGTCCTTGCCTTCCTGGTGTCGGTGCCGCTGGGGATGCTGTGCGCGCTGCGGCCGGGCGGCACGGCGGACAAGGCGACCTTCGTCTACAGCCTGTTCGCGGGCTCGCAGCCGGAGTTCTGGTGGGGGCTGCTGTTCATCTACATTTTCTTCGCCGTTCTGGGTTGGGCGCCGGCGCCGCTGGGCCGGCTCGACCCGATGTTGCGCCCGCCGCCGGTGGTGACCGGGTTCATCACCGTGGATACGCTGCTGGCCGGCGACTGGGTGGCGTTCCGCAACGGCGTGCACCATCTGATGCTGCCGGTGGCCACCAAGGTGTTCGTGCTGTCCGGGCCGATCATCAAGATGGTGCGGCAGAACATGGTGCGCGCGCTGGGCTCGGATTACGTGCTGTACGCGCGCGCATCCGGGCTGATGCCGCGGCAGGTGGCGATGGTGGCGCTGAAAAACGCGCTGGCCCCGGCGTTGACCCTGCTGGGCGCGCTCTACGGCTACGTCCTGGGCGCGGCGGTGCTGATCGAGACGGTGTTCTCGCTGGGCGGCATCGGGCAGTACGCGGTGCGCTCGGTGCTCGCTTTCGACTATCCGGCCATCGAGGCCGTGGTGCTGGTGATCGCCGCGATCTCCCTGTTCGTTTACCTCGTCCTCGACCTCGTGCACGCCTGGCTCGATCCGAGGCTGTCGCAATGAGCGAAATGCTCGAAGCGCTGCATCCCCCGCCGGCGCAGGTTGCGCGGCCGATGCCGCCGGCGCTGTTCCTGCTGGGCTGCGGCATCGTCGCGCTGTCGCTGGTGATGATGGTGGTGGGGCCCTGGATCGTGCCCTTCGACCCGGGACGGCCCGGGCCGGATATCGGCATGGCGCCGCCGTCGTTGGGCGCGCTGCCGGCGCTCGCCTGGGCGGTGTTGCGCGGGCTGCCGCACGCGCCGGTGCACTGGTTCGGCACCGACGAGACGGGCCTCGATGTCTTCTCGCGCGTGGTCGCCGCGTCGCGCACCGACGTGGCGATCGCCGTCGGGGCCAACGCCGTGTCGCTCGCCTTCGGCAGCCTGCTCGGGCTCGCGGCGGGCACGGCGCGGCCTTTCCTGGCGGGTCTGTTGATGCGCGTCTCCGATCTCCTGCAGGCCTTCCCGGTATTCATCACCGGGATGATCCTGGTGACCATGGCCGGACGCAGCGAGCTGACCATCGTGCTGGCGTTGGCACTGCTGTACACGCCGATCTACATCCGCCTCACCCGCGCCGAGGTGCTGGCGCAGCGGCACCGGGGTTTCGTCGATGCGGCGCGGGCCCTTGGGCGGACGGAACTCTGGATCGCGCTGCGCCACATCCTGCCCAACGCGCTGACGCCGGCGCTGATCCAGGCCTCCGTCACCATCGGCCTGGCGATCCTGATGACGGCGGGCCTGTCGTTCGTGGGCGCCGGGGTGCGGCCGCCGACGCCGGAATGGGGGCTGATGATCGCCGACGGATCGAACCTGATGGTGCAGGGCGAGTGGTGGCCGAGCCTGTTCCCGGGGGTCGCGATTTCGTTCACCGTGTTCGGCTATGCCTGCTTCAGCAATGGGCTGGAGCGCTACTGTGCCCGCTGAGACGCCGATCCTGCGGGTGCGCGGGCTGACGGTGGCCTTCGGCGGCGAACGTGCCGTTGCCGGCTTCGACCTCGACATCGCGCCCGGCGAGATCGTCGGCCTGACCGGCGACAGCGGCGCGGGGAAGTCCACGCTCGGGCTCGCGCTGCTCGGGCTCGTCCGCCCGCCCGGGCGCATCCTCGGCGGCACCGTGGAACTCGAAGGCATCGACGTGCTGGCGCTCGATGAGGCGCGGCGGCGGCGGATTCGCGGGGCGAAGATCGGGCTGATCGTGCAGAATCCGCGCGCCTCGCTCAGCCCGCTGCATCCGGTGGGCCAGCAGATCGCCGACGCCTACCGCACCCACGAGGGCGGCACGCGGGCCGGCGCCGCCGCGCGCGCGGTCGACATGCTGCGTGTCCTCGGCCTGAACGACCCCGAGCGGCGGGTGCATGCCTATCCGCACGAAGTCAGCGGCGGCATGGCGCAGCGCGTGCTGATCGCCATGGCACTGGGCTGCGGACCGCGCCTGCTGGTGGCCGATGAGCCGACCAGCGGGCTGGATGTGACCATCCAGGCGCAGTTCCTCGACGACATGTGGCAGAGCGCGCGCCGCGTCGGTTCGGCGGTGCTGCTGATGACGCAGGATCTGTCCATCATCGCCAACTACTGCGACCGGGTGGTGGTGATGCAGGACGGGCGGCGGGTCGAGGACGCGCCAACGCCGCGGTTCTTTGCCGCGCCGGCCGCGGCGTATGGCCGCACCCTGTTGTCGCTGCGCCGGGAAGCCCCGCCGGCCGGCGGCGACGGGCCGGTGCTGCTGTCGGTTCGGGGGTTGCGGAAAGTGTTTCCGCTCCGCCGCGGGCGCAAGGTCGTGCACGCCGTGGACGGCGTCTCGTTCGATATCCATCGCGGCGAGACGCTGGGCTTGGTGGGCGAGAGCGGCTCCGGCAAGACCACGGTCGGGCGCTGCCTGTTGCGCCTGGTCGAGCCCGATGGCGGCGAGGTGACGTTCGACGGCATCGACGTGCGGCGCGCGGCTCCGGCCGGATTGCGGCGGCTGCGGCGGCAGTTGCAGGTGGTGTTCCAGGACCCGTTCGACTCGCTCGATCCGCGCTGGACGGTGGCCGACATCATCGCCGAGGCGATCGAGGACCGGCCCGATCCCAATGTGCTGGCGCGCCTGCTGCGTGACGTCGGGCTGGACCGCGAGGTCGCGCGGCTGCCACCGCGTGCGCTCGGCCTGGGCGATCAGCAACGGGTGAACATCGCCCGCGCCATCGCGGTGCGTCCGGCGCTGATCGTGCTGGACGAGCCGACCTCGGCGCTGACGCCGCTGGCGCGCGTCGGCATCATTCGCCTGCTGCGCGACCTGCAGGTCCGGCTGCGCGTGTCCTACCTCTTCATCTCGCACGACCTCTCCACCGTGGCGCATCTCAGCCACCGGGTGGCGGTGATGTACCTCGGCCAGATCGTCGAACTCGGCACCAGGGCGCAGATCTTCGACCAGCCGCTGCACCCCTATTCGAAGGCGCTGCTGGCCGCGCACCTGGTGGCGGACCCGTCCCGGCGCCGGGTCGACCAGCCGCAGGCCGAGGCGCTGGCGGGCGAGAGCCCGAGTCCGATCGACCTTCCTCCCGGATGCTTTCTCGCCGGACGCTGCCCGCAGGCCGAGGACTCGTGCCGGGCGGCGCGGCAGGAAGTCGCGGTACTGGCGGATGGGCGGGCGCTGCGCTGCGACCGCGTGGCGGCAGCCCTGGCATGAAGCGAACCGCGACGCTTGCCCGCAAGCGGATGTAAAACGAGACAATCACGTATCGACCGTGGTGGATGCACCGGTTAAAGTTACGGGTCAAAGTTCTTGAGGGCGCGGGGTTGCCGGCACAGCTGAACCGAAACAGCAACAGGTGGTTCGTCGCCTTGCCGGGCTGGCGGGGCATCGCTTCGCGCGGGCCAGGGACGCCGCGATTTTCGCCGCCGTCGCGCCAATGAGCGAGCCGAACGACTGCCTGCCCTCGCATGCCTATGGCGCGCAAACCTATCCGCGGTTCATGCCGGTCGGCGACGCCGCTCTGACCGTCGAGTTCGGCGACGTCATCCTCGCCGGCATCCACGCCGAGGTGCTGGCGCTGGACATGGCCGTGGCGGCGGCGGAAGTGTCCGGCGTGACCGAGACGGCGCCCAGCTACCGGTCGTTGCTGGTCTGCTATGAGCCCGCCGAGATCTCGTTCGGCGCCCTGGTCGCCCGGCTGCGCCCTCTGCTGACGCGCCCGGCGCAGCCGGCGCAACGATCGCCGCGGCAGTGGACCGTGCCGGTGCTCTACGGCGAGCCGTCGGTCACCGATGTCGACGAGGTCGCCGGACGGCTGGGTCTGTCGCCGGCCGAGCTCGTCGCCATGCATGCCGGCGCCGACTACGTGGTCTATTTCGTCGGCGCCGCCCCGGGCATGCCGATGATGGGCGGGCTGCCGACCGCGCTGCACCTGCCGCGGCGCCCGCAGCCCCGGCCGCGGATTCCCGTCGGCAGTGTCGTCACGGCCGGCAGCCAGGCCACCGTGATCTCGATCCCCATGCCGAGCGGCTGGCACATTCTCGGCCACACCCCGATCCGTCCCCTTGACCTCTCGCTGCCCGACCCATTCCTGTTCCGTTCCGGCGACACCGTCCGCTTTCGCCCGATCACCCGGGTGGAATACGACGATCTGACGGCCCGGGCCGACCGCGGCGAGACGGTGGTCCTGCCGGAAGCCGCGCCGTGACCGGCCCCCACCTGCTTGCCGTCGCGCCATCGCCGTTCGTGACGGTTCAGGACGGCGGACGGCAGGGCTGGCAGCGCTTCGGCGTCTCCAGTTGCGGCGCCATGGACATGCGGGCCCTGGCCGCCGCCAACCTGCTGGTCGGCAATCCGCCGGGCGCCGGCGGCTTGGAGTTCGCCTATGCCGCCGGCGAGTGGCGGCTGAACGCGGCAAGCTGCCGGATCGCGGTGACCGGTGGCGGGTTCCGGGTGCGGATCGGCGAGCGCACGCTGCCGCCCTGGCGCAGCGTCACGCTGCGGCGCGGCGAGAGCCTGCAGGTGGATGGCGGCGTCGATGCGGTATGGGGTTATGTGGCTGTCGCCGGCGGCATCGACCTGCCGCGACAGCTTGGCAGTATGTCCACGCATCTGCGGTCGGGGATCGGCGGGCTGCAGGGCCGGACGGTGCAGGCCGGCGATGCCGTGCCGCTGGCGCTTGCGGACGCCCCTGGCGGGCCCGAGCAGGCGTTGCCGCCGCCGGAGAAAGACGCCGGCCCGCTGCGCGTCGTGCTCGGGCCACAGGACGACTATTTCTGGGCCGAGGCGATCGAAACCTTCCTGTCCGCCCCGTTCACGGTCAGCCCGCAGATCGACCGGCTGGGCTACCGGCTCGTCGGTCCGACGCTCGACCATGCGAAGGGATTCAACGTCATCTCGGACGGCGTGGTGCCCGGCTGCATTCAGGTTCCCGGGGACGGCAAGCCGATCGTGCTGATGCGCGACTGCCAGCCGCCCGGCGGCTATCCGAAGATCGCAACCCTGGTCAGCGCCGATTTCGGCCGGCTGGCGCAGAGCCGGCCGGGCACGATTCTCCACTTCCGGCAGGTCGGCATTGCCGAGGCACAGTTGTTGCGCCGCCGCATGGTCGCCGCCATGGCCGCGATGCGGGGCGAACTGGCAATGATCAACAACAGCGTGCGGTTCCGCAGGCCCGTGGAGCAAACGCCCCGCTGAGCCGGCGTCAGGACACGGCGGCGCGGCGCTGGATACGGTCGAGGCGCGCCACCCCCGGCGGGACGGCCGGCAGCGTCGAGCCGACCACCAGCCGGTGGCTCAAGGCCTCGATCAGCCGCTCACCGGAGGGATGATCGAAGACGCTGCTGAACAACGTGTATGTCGTGGACCCATCCTGCTCCGCCGTGGCGGCGATCCCGGCGTCCGGCGACGGCAGGTCCGACTCGACCAGGTTGAACCGCACCCGCCACCCCCGCGACGCGGCGAGCAGACGCCGCACCATTTCGAACCCCCTGGCACGCAGCAGGCAGGCGACCGCGAGTTGCAGCAGGGCCGGATCGCGGGCGATCCATACTTGCCACTGGGCGATCGTCTCGGCGCATTGGCGACGCGCCGCCTCGGTGGCGCCGCCCAGGGCGAGCCGTCGCGCCTGGTCCAGCGACGTGCGGATCAACAGGGCGGGGGATGCGTCCGGTGCTCTCGGGTCGTCGGCGACGGAGAAGATCCTGTTCGTCATGGCGGCTCCGCTATGGCTCAAAGCAGGACGTCACCACGGGGACGCCCGCGGGACTGCCGGGGTGTTCCGAAATCGGTGCAATCCCTCCTTGCGGGACCAGCATACCGGCCAAATGTTAACTATTTGTTCGATGCGCCGGGGGACGCAGCACCCGCAGCGGTTGCAGACCCACCGGAGTCGCTCCACTCCAGTATTCGCAAGCAATTCGACCTGGCATCGGATTGATGCGCGATTCATTCGATCCGGCGTTGCTATGGATTTTGGTCGCGCGTGAACGGTTCGTTAACTACCCAATCAGTAATGGAGTGGCGTGACAGGAAGGTCCGCGATGGTTCCGACCGACGCCGTCATGGATGCCCGCGGCGAGCCCGCCGGGGCGTTCGCGCGGTGGTGTGAAGTCCATCTGGGCCCGCTGCGGTCCCGCTGGTCGCGTTGCGTTGCCGACCGCGACGTCCTGATGTTGCTGCCGGAATGCACCGTGGTGCTGGGCATCGTCGTGCTGCTCTGGGCGAGCGTCTTCCTGATGCTGTCGCAGCAGTACGAGACCACGGAACGCGCGGCCGTTCGCGACACCGGCAACCTGGCCCGCGCCTTCGAGGAGAATACCCAACGTGTCGTCAGAGGCGTCGACGACATCCTGCTGTCGCTGCGGAGCGACTACGCCAAGGATCCGGAGGGATTCGATGTCAGGGCCTGGCAGCATGGCCACATGCGGGCCGACCGTCTGAATGTGCAACTCGGCATCATCGGCGCCAACGGATGGCTGCGCCATTCCACCATGGGACCCCCAGGGAGCAAGGCGGACACGCCCCACTACCTTGCCGACCGCGAGCACTTCCGAGTCCACCTCGACCCGGCCCACGACGACCTGTTCATCAGCCAGGCCCTGGTCGGTCGGGGCTCCGACACCTGGACCATCCAGTTCACCCGCAAGCTGCTTCGGGCCGACGGCAGCTTCGACGGCGTCATCGTCTTCTCACTGGGTTGCGAGGAACTGTCGCGCTTCTACAATACGTTGGATATCGGCAATGGCGTGATCCTGCTCATCGGAACCGATGGACTTATCCGTGCCCGCGCACCCATTCGGGACGGCGCGCTTGGTGCCGAGATCCACGACCAGATATTCAGCAGAATGTTGCGGACCCAACGCGAAGGTCACTACACGACGACCGGTCAGACGGCAGGCACGCAGCGCATCATCAGTTTTCGCCGGATTCCCGATCTGCCGCTCATCGTGGCCGTCGGCTTCGACCGTGCGCAGGTGTTTCAGGGCTATGGGCGTCAACGAAGCCACTTGCTCCTGATCGGCGGCATTTCGACCGCTGTCATCGTCCTGTTCGGTATCCTGTGGATCGTCCTGCGCCGGCGCTGGATCGTCTCCCGGCGCCTGCTCCGGCTGACCCTGGAGAACATCAGCCAGGGCATCATCCTGGTCGACGCGAGCGGCCGCACTCCGATCATGAACAAACGCGCCGTCGAGCTGCTCGGCCATTCCGGTCAGGGCAACATGCTGGCGCCGGCCGAGTGGCTGTCAACGCCGGAAGGCGGTCAGCCGCAAAAGCGAGGCGCGACCACCCCGGGGGCCGACCCGGCCGCCGGCGATGTGCTGACAGAGGTTGCGCGCGACGACGGCAAGATCATCGAGGTGCACCGCCAACCCACGTCATTCGGCGGCACGGTCCTGACCTACACCGATATCACCGAGCGCAAGCTCTCCGAGGGGCGGATCCTTCATCTGGCCCATCACGATGCCCTGACCGGCCTGCCGAACCGCATCCTGCTCGCCCAGAACACCGCCCAGGCCATCGAGGACGCCAGGCGCAGCGGCGGTCACATCGCGATTCTCTGTCTGGATCTCGATAATTTCAAGGAAGTGAACGACACCATGGGGCATGACGCCGGTGACGTCGTGCTGCAGCGTTTCGCCGAGCGGCTGCGATTGCTGATCCGTCCCAATGACGTGGTGGCGCGGATCGGCGGCGACGAGTTCATCATTCTCACGCGCGATCTGGTCGAACCCTGCGTTGCCGAGGAGATCGCCGAGCGCCTGCTGGCGGGGTTGTCGATGCCGGTGGATCTCGGCGGCTACGTCTGGCAGATCGGCACCAGCATCGGCGTCGCGGTGTACCCCGAGGACGGCACCGACAGCCTTCACCTGCTCAAAAACGCCGACACGGCGCTCTACCGGGCAAAGGCGGAGACACGGGGAGGCTACCGGCGCTTCCAGCCCTGGATGGATCAATCGCTGATCGAACGGCGGGCGCTGGAGCACGACCTCCGGGAGGCGATCGAGCGCGACCAGTTCGAGGTCTACTTCCAGCCGCAATTCACCTGTGACACCTTGCGCGTCGTCGGGTTCGAGGCGCTGATACGCTGGCACCATCCGGTGCGCGGGAATGTGCCTCCGGGCGTGTTCATTCCGCTGGCCGAGGAATGCGCCCTGATCGTGCCGATCGGGCGGATGGTTCTACAGCGAGCCTGCGCCCTGGCGGCCCGCTGGCAGCCGTCGTGCCGGGTGGCGGTCAATCTGTCGCCGGTCCAGTTCCGCGACGATACCCTGATCACGGAAGTGTCCCGCGCCCTCGCGAACACCGGGCTGCAGCCCGGGATGCTGGAACTGGAAGTCACCGAGGGCGTGCTGATCAAGGACGGGGACCAGGCGCTGGACAAACTGCGGGAGCTGAAGGCGCTGGGGGTGAACATCGCGCTCGACGACTTCGGCACGGGTTATTCCAGCCTCAGCTACCTGCGCAGCTTCCCGTTCGACAGGATCAAGATCGACCGATCGTTCGTGGTAGCCCAGGAGAAGGATTCCCATGCGCGGGCGATTGTCGAGGCCGTTCTGACGATGAGCAGCCGGCTGAAACTTGAAGTCACCGCCGAGGGGGTTGAAAACGAGTCCCAGTTGGCCCTGCTGCGCAAGCAAGGCTGCGGTGAAATTCAGGGGTACCTGCTCGGGGAGCCGATGCCCTCAGGCGACGTGCAGGACTTCCTCGATACGGTGGCAGGGACCAGGCGACGCGATGGCCGTCATCTCATCCTGGTGTCGTCGCAAGCCACCGCCGCGGCCCAGGGATCGCGGCAGACCGTCCACCCGGGCCTGGTGCACGAGGCCGCGCTTCGGGTGTTCCCGACCTGAGCGCATCAGCCCGGCGTCGCGCGGCGGCGATTTTGTTGCCCTGGCAGAGGGTCGCCATTTCTGGCAAGCATGCGCCGTGCGACAGGGAGATGCTCGCCACATGGACGCCACGGCACCATCCGCTGCCATCGACGCGGCCGCCAGCCACCGGCGGGCGCTGCGCGTGCTCAGTGGCGTCCTGCTGTGCATGCTGCTGGCGGCGCTGGATCAGACCGCGGTGGTGCCGGCTGTCCCGGCCATCGCCGGTGACCTGCATGGCTTTGGCCACCTTTCCTGGATCGTCACGGCCTATCTGCTGACGGCCACGAGTTTCACGCCGATCTTCGGCAAGCTGTCGGATATGTACGGGCGGCGGGCGCTGCTGCTGCCCGCCATCGTGCTGTTCGTCGTCGCCTCGGTACTCTGCGCGGTGGCGCAGGACCTGGCGCAGCTGATCGCCTTCCGGGCGCTGCAGGGGGTCGGCGGCGCCGGGCTGATTTCGATGGCGCAGGCCTCCATCGCCGACGCCATCTCGCCGCGCGAGCGCGGCCGCTACCAGGTCTACATCTCCGCCATGTGGGCGATCGCCAGCGTGGCCGGGCCGATGGTGGGCGGGTGGCTCGCCGACCAGCTCTCCTGGCGCTGGATCTTCTGGGTCAACGTGCCGCTCGGCGCGACCGCTTTCGTGCTGAGCGCGTGGGCCCTGCGCATCATTCCGGTGCGCCGCCAGCACGTCCGCATCGACTACTCGGGCGCGGCGCTGATCCTGGCCTGCACCACGCTATGCTTGCTGGCGATGAGCTGGGGCGGCACCACCTATGCCTGGCTGTCGCCGGAGATCCTGGGGTGCGGCGGCGCGGCGCTGGTGCTGCTGGGCGCCCTCGTGGTGCAGCAGCGCCGGGCCGCCGAGCCGATCTTGCCGCTGCGACTGTTCGGCAACGTGGAATATGTCTGCGCCGTGCTGATCGCCTTCATGGCCTCGGCCGCCGTGCTGGGCGCCACCCTGCTGCTGCCGCTGTTCTTCCAGCTCCTGGGCGGAGCGGACGCGTCGGCATCGGGCACGCTGCTGGTGCCGTTCCTGTTCTCCTTCATCTTTGGCGCCTACCTGGCCGGGCGGGGAGCGCGGTGGCTTGGGCGGCTGAAGGGGATCGTGGTGTCCGGGTTGGTCACCTCGGTGATCGGGTTCTTGCTGCTGGTCTGGGTTGGTGCCGCGGCCGGTCCGGTGGGAACCGCGCTGTTCATGGTGCTGATGGGAATCGGGCTGGGCAGCTGCATGCCGAGCAGCATCGTGATGGGGCAGAACGCCGCGGATCGGCGCGACATGGGGGCGGCCACCGGGGCGTTGTTGCTGCTGCGCTCCATGGGCGGCGCCTTCGGCAGCACGATCGCCGGCGCCGTGCTCGCGGTCAGGTTCGCCGCGCGGATGGCCTCGGAGGGGTTGGGCCGGGGTATTGAATTCGGTGCGCTGCGCGGCCGCGCGAACGCTTTGGCGGGCCTCGACCCGGCAACGCTCGGCGCGGTGCGCCGGGCGCTGGCCGCGAGTTTCGGGTCGGCTTTCCTGGCCTGCGCGTTGCTGGCCGCAGTGGGACTGGCGGCGGCGCTGGCGCTGCGCGACCTCCCGCTGCGTTCGGAAAGTTGAGTTACCGCTTGCGGTCTTGATTATCCCACGCGACGGGCCGGTTCGTTCTGCAAAATATGCGCTGCGACACGCTGCCTGAGACCGGCGGTGTCGCCGGCGGCCAAGGCCTCGATCAAGCCGTAATGATCCCGGGCGGATTGCTCGATCCGCGCATGCGTCACCCACTGGGTGATCGGCGCCGAAGAACAGCGGGCCCGCACCTCCACCACCAGCCGCGCCAGCTCCCGGTTCGGGCACAGCCTCAGCATGCGCAGATGGAAAGCAATGTTGGCCTCGTATTGCTCGAGCAGTGTGCCGTTCCTGACAAGGTCGGAGAAACGGTCGGCCAGCGCCGTGAGGTCGGCCAGGTCCCGCGGGGTCACACGCTGGATCATCAGCTCTGCCGCCGCTGTCTCGAGAATGACCCGGACCGCTCGCTGTTCCGCGGTCCGGCCGGGTTCGCTCGCATGGACGTGGTAACCGCGATTGGGGACGTGCTGAACGATCCGGTTCACGACCAACTGCTCGAGCGCCCGCCTGACGTCGATACGGGTCGCCCCGTAGCGTGCTTCGAGATCGATCTGCTTCAGCCAGGCGCCGGGCGCAAACCTCCCGGTTTGGATGTCGCGGGTCAATCGCTCGGCGATATCGCCGGATTTCGTCAAGTGAGCGGTTCCCTTTTTCCGGCCGGGTTCACAGACCCCTGAAAAAAAGGCGCATCAGGAGCATACCGATGATGGCATTCAGCAACGTGACGCTCCACAACATCGGATAGAACCGCGGGGGAACGCCGATAACGCCAAGTATCCGCCCTATGTTTTGCACTTGGCCCCCCAACAGGAAGATGCCGGGCAGGATGATCGTGACGTCCGGGCCGCTCAGCGTTCCGCTCGCCATCAGGCTTGCCGCCACGCCCACGCCCCCGGCGATGGACAGCAGCGCCGCCACCAACGCCATGATGGCTTCGCCGGGCACGCCGAACAGCGCCATCACCGGGGCACAGTATTTTCCCAAGAACCTCATTACGCCGGTATCTTCGAGTATTTTGATGATGGTGAACGCCATCACCATGTTCGGCAACAGCGAATGGATGCCGATCCGCCATCCTTCGCGAGCGCCGTCGACGAACATTTCAAAGTAGGTCTTGCTGGCCATTCCATTCATCTCCTGTCCCTCTTTGGTCGAGAGCGAAACATCCGGCCGTCAATTCGGACTGGACAATGCCTGGTCCGAATAGACCTGATGAAGGATGGCTCTCGTGACATTGGCCCCAACGACCTTCATGACGATGACGATCAGCAGAGGGATGCCGATAGGCACAACCAGGGCGGCGAAGACAGCAGGAGCTATGGTCAGGTAATTATTGATGGCCGCGGAGCCCGAAATCTCATACTGCGTAAAGATAAGCCGCTCCCGGTCATTCATCTCTTTGTGCTCATAGAAAACCTTGGTCAGAACGGCTCCGGCATCGGTGCTCTGCATGCTGGCGATCATCGCCAGCGAGACGCATCCCGGCATGCCGAACAGCGGGCGCATCAGCGGCGCCAGATACCGCTTTGCCACTTTCAATCCACCGGTCTGCTCGACGATGGCCATGATCCCCATGGCCAGCATGACGCCGGGGATCAGCGTCAGGGCGAACATGAATCCCTGTCTGGCACCGTTCCCTCCCGCACCCAGGAATGTACTCGGCACGGCGCCTTTGATCGTGCCGAAATTGCCGCTCATCGAAATGAAGTCGAAGGCGCTTGGCCAACCGGGGATGCTGCTCAACAGACCGGACAGAATGACGAACGCTCCGGCCAATGTGACATAGCCGGCCACCCGCAACCCGGAACCGTCATCCAGGCTTCGGTACTTTTCTTCCGGGCCGCTGCCTGCAAGGTCGCTCATGATACCTCCTGTCGATCCGCCGCCATGGTCTGCTGGAATTCGTCGACGATGCGCTTCCTGAGTTCGGCGCTGGCCAGGATGTCGTGACCGGTCATCGCCAGTCCCTGGGCGCCTTTGACCAGCACCGCGTCGCTTCGTGGAGAGCACGCAGCCCCAGCCATCTCCGGCGTGTGGTTCTTCACCTCGGTGGTGGCGATGGCCAGATACTCGTGGATGGCCGGGATGACCATCGACACATTGCCGAAATCGGAAGAACCCACCTGCAACCCGGCCGGAGGATACGTCATCGTCTCGTTCAGCAGCGCCATGTTTGCCTTGAACGTCTCGCCCATCACCCGGTTTGGATATCGCTCGGTGGAAACGAGGCCGGTCGTCACCTTCGATTTTGCCCCGGTGACCAGCGCAGCGGCGTCGGCCACCCGGCCGATATCGGCGATCATCTTGTGAAGGTACTGGCCGGTCCTGGAGCGCACGGTGAAAGTGGCTGCCGCGTATTCGGGTATGACGTTCGACGCCACGCCCCCCGCGGTGATGATCCCGTTTATCCGGGCATCATCGCGCCACACCTGGCGCAACGTGTCGATGCCGGTGAATGTGTTGAGCAGCGCGGTCAGGGCGTTGATTCCTTCCGCCGGCTCCTTGGAGTGGGCCGCCTTGCCGAAGAACTCGATGTCCAGTCTGGTGCTCGCCAACCCGCCGCGGCCGATCAGGTTGCGGTTGCCCGGATGGATCATCATGGCAAAATCGATGCCGTCGAAACCGCCATTGTTCAAAAGAATCACTTTGCCATGGCCGGTTTCCTCCGCCGGGCAGCCAATGACGACGACTTTCCCATTGACGGGCGCCGTGCATTTCGCCAGCCCGATGGCCCCTCCGACTGCCATGGCGGCGATCAAATTGTGCCCGCAGGCGTGGCCCAATCCCTTCAGGGCATCGTACTCGGCCAGGAAGGCGATGGCTGGCCCGCCTGTCCCCTTGATGAACGTCGCCTTGTATGAAGTTTCCAGGCCAGAGTAGGGCGTCTCTATCGAAAACCCATGATCTTGCAATAATTCGGTCTGCCACTGTACGGCTTTGTGTTCGGCGAAGCCGAGCTCCGGATTGGCGTGGATCTTATGGCTCAGGTCGCATAATGCCGGCCTGATGCGGTCTATTTCGTATCCGATGTTTTCTTTTGCGTTGCAGGCATCGCTCATCTCTGGCCTCGATTTCCCGGGTTCGAGCGGTCAGCCGGCGCGTGCGGCGATCCGCTCCAAAATTGGCGCCAAAACATAGTGCACAAAATAACGCAGACGAAAAGAGCCGTTCACGGTTTCCCCGGAAATCCGCGAAACCCTTCATCGTGGGGCTGGGGTCGATGCCGCTGCGCCCCGCGGGCGCGGCGCAGTCCCTGTGAACGAGGGTCAGCGGCCGGAGCGGGTTGCGATTATCCGGGCGGGCTGCGGTACTGCACGCCGAGCAGTTCTTCGAAAACCCGCACCATGGCGCCTTTGTCCTTCGCCCCGTGGCCGCGCAGCAGAGCCGCCTGGTAAGTCGCCGTGGCGGCCGCCAGCACGGGCATCGGGATGCACAGATCGGCTCCGAGTTCGGCGCCGCTCACCAGGTCCTTGTAGGCGTGCGCCATCGGATAGCCGTCGCCGAAGTGGCCCCGCAGGATGCGCGGGATGAAAAACTCCGAGGCGTAGCTCCGCCCGGTCCCGCTGTTGATCA
The DNA here is from genome assembly GCA_964459005.1 of uncultured Acetobacteraceae bacterium. Classification (GTDB taxonomy): domain Bacteria; phylum Pseudomonadota; class Alphaproteobacteria; order Acetobacterales; family Acetobacteraceae; genus Rhodovastum. Next base: position 47,256 of record CAYWOW010000002.1, on the reverse strand, counting down.
CCGCGCCGACCAGATCGCAATCAAGGCCCATCTTCGCGGCCATCGGCAGGACTTCGCCCAGGGCAGCGGCGTTGATGTCGAACAGCAGCTGGTTGATCAGCTTGGTGAGCTGACCGCTGCCCGCCGGCCCCATGTAGAGGATCTTGTTGCCGATGTGATCGAGCAGGGGCTTGACCCGGTCGAACACCTCGCGCGGTCCCCCGCACATCACGGTCAGCGTGCCGTCGATCGCGCGCGCTTCCATGCCGGAGACGGGAGCGTCCAGGAAGGCCACGCCCTTTGCCTCCAGTGTCCGCGCGATCTCGACCGTGGCCGTATAGGCGATCGTGCTGAGGTCGACGACGACCTGGCCCGGGCCAAGTCGTTGCAGCAGGCCGTGCTCGCCCAGCACGACGTCCTGCACGATCTTTCCATTGGGCAGGCTGAGGAAGATCGTCCCGGCATCCGCCAACTCGGCCAGGCCCGTGTCGGCGCGCGCGCCGCGCTCGCGGAATATCGCGAATTCGCGGTCATCGAGATCGTTAACGACCAGTTCGGCCCCGCTCTTCAGCAGGTTGAGCGCCATCGGCTTGCCCATCTGGCCCAGCCCTATGAAGCCGAGTTTCATCACTGCTCTCCTCGCGGCGGTCGGATCGTGGGAAAAAAACGCCCGTCCCGGTTTTATCACGCCACCCGGTTGCGCGGTGGTTTGCCGGCCAGCACGTCGACAAGCTGCTCCGCCGTGACTCTCGCGATGCGCCGCTGCGTCTCGTAACTGCTGCCCGCCGCGTGCGGCGTCGAGACAACGTTGCGCAGGCTGACCAGGGGGCTGGCGGTGGTGGGCGGCTCGACCTCGAACACGTCCAGCCCGGCCCCGGCGATCTGCTCGGCCTGCAGGGCCTTGTACAGCGCCGCCTCGTCGACGATGCCCCCCCGCGAGGTGTTCACCACCAGCGCGGCGGGCCGCATCATGGCCAGCGCACGCTCGCCGATCATGCCGCGGCTTTCCTCGGTCAGCGGCAAATGCAGGGTCAGCACGTCCACCTCCGGCAACATCGCCTCCAGCGACGGCATGCGCTCGTGCCGGATATCGGGCCAATGATCGGCGGGAACGTAAGGATCGTAGGCCAGGATCCGCGCATCGAAGGCGCCGCGCCACTTGCGCGCGATGCGCGTGCCGACATGGCCCATCCCGACGATGCCGACCGTCCTCTGCCACATCTCGTGGCCAAGCATGCGCGAGCGTTCGACCTTCCCGCCGGAGCGGATCTCCCGGTCGAACTCCGCCACCCGGCGACTGACCGCCAGGGTCAGCGCCAGCGCCATCTCGGCGACCGGCTCCGAGTTGATGCCGGGGGTGTTGCAGACCACGACCCCATGCGCGCGCGCGGCGTCAAGGTCGATGTTCTCGATGCCCACGCCCTGCTTGCAGATCGCTTTCAGCCGGGCGGCGCGGGCGAAGTCGGCAGCCCGGATCGGGGTCATCCGCACCATCACGCCGTCCGCCTCCTCGTGCCAGTCGGCAATGGCGGGCTCATCCCAACGCACGATCGTCGCATGCTCCGCGGCGTAGGCGACACCGGTCTCGTAGAACGGGTCGAGGATGAAGATCTTCATTGGCCTGTCTTTCCGAAGTCATAGAGGCGGGCGGGATTGTCGACCAGGATGCGATGCAGGATGGCTGGGTTGCCGGCCCATCCCGCCAACCGGTCCAAGGCAGCGCCATCATCCTCGCCGCGGAACGGCTCAATGCCCGCGACCGTGCGCGGGATGCCGGGGCGCGCGCCGGGGTGGGGCCAGTCCGTCCCCCACAGCAGCCGATCCGGATTGCCCGCGATCAGCGCCCGCGCGATCGCCGCCGCATCGCCATAGCCCGGCTGGTTGGAGATGCGATGCGGTGCCGACATCTTCACGTAGATCCGACCCGTGTCGAGCAAGCCAAGCAACCGGTCGAATCCCGGCTGTTGCGGGCCGGCCGCCGCCATCGCCCGGCCGAAATGGTCGATCACCAGGGGCGTCGGCAGGTCGGCCAGATGCCCGCTCAGGGCGGCGATCAAGGCGAGATCGGTGTAGACCTGCACGTGCCATCCCAGCGGTGCGACCCGGCGGGCGGCCCAGCGCAGGCGCTCCCAGGCGGTCGCGGGGTCGGGGTTGCCGAACGTTTGCAGATTGACGCGCACGCCGCGCACACCGGCCGCGTGCATGTCGCGCAGCGCCGCGTCGTCGGTCGCCTCATCGATTACGGCGACGCCGCGCGCGCGTTCGCCAAGCTGGCGGACGGCATCCAGCGTGCGACGATTGTCGCTGCCGTACGGACTGGGGTGCACGATCACCACCCGCGCGATGCCAAGAATGGCGTGCAGCGCGAGCAAATCCGCGATCGATGCAGTGCCCGGCGTGTAGGTGCGGCCGGGATCGAACGGGTAATCGGCGGCCGGTCCGAAGATATGCGTGTGGCAGTCGCAGGAGCCCGGCGGCGCCTTCGTCACAGGCGGCGTTTGCGCCGCCCCCAGAACGCTGGCCTGCCCGGTCATGGGGCGATGTCCCGCACCTGCTTCGCCCGCGCGGCGCAGGCGCCGGTCAGGAATGCCAGGTCGGTTCCCGTCGAGACATACCGCGCCCCCATCCGGACGAACTCGGCCACCTTGTCGGGCCGGCTGGACAGGCCGCCCACGCCGACATGGACGCCATGTGCGCGCGCCGCGGCGATCGTGCGGCCAAAGGCTTCCGTCAATCGCGGATGGTCATATTCGCCGGGAATCCCCATCTCGGCGGTCAGGTCGTTGCTGCCGATCAGGAGCATATCCAGCCCCTCGACGGCGGCAATTTCCTCGACATGGTCCAGCGCCTCGACGGTCTCGATCATCACCGCCACCAGCGTCGCCGCGTTCAGCGCCGGGTTCACTTCGGCGGCGGGGAAACTGCGATAGTGCAGCGCGGGCAAGCCGCCGCCGGCCGAGCGCTCACCCAGCGGCGGGAACTTGGCCGCCCGGACCACCGCCTGCGCGTCCGCGGCGGTATGGATGTGCGGCACGATCACCCCCATCGCGCCGCCGTCCAGCACACGGCCGATGGTGTCGAAGGAAGCCACCCGCACCAGCGGCGTAATCCCGACCGAGAGCGCCGCCATGCAGATCTGCCCGGTGGTATCGAGGGAGAAGCTGCTGTGCTCGACATCCACGTAGAGCGTGTCGAACCCGGCGCTCGCCGCGATGCGCGCGATCTCGATGCCGCGCACCAGGCGAACCGTCATCGACGCAACCACCTCGTCGCGGGCGAATTTCTCCCGGACGATGTTGCGCAGGATCTCCGCTGGCTTGAGCATTCCGTTTCCTTCCCCGTCTCACTGCAAGAATTCACTGCGCCATGAAGGGTGTCCAATAATCTCCAGGCGGCACTCCATAACCCTGAGTTATTCCAGTCCCACCAACGGAGGCTATGGACCGGGCAGGCCGGTTTGAACGCGCCGGGCCTCAGTCGAGCAACCAGGGCGCCGCCGCGGCCTGGGCGATCTGGCGCACCTGGCGGAGCAGTCCGGGACCGACCGGAATCCCCTCCACCATGCGCTTCTCGGCATTCTTCCACTGCGGGTCGCCCGCCACCATCACGGGTTGGGTCGGATCCATCGGTGTTGTCGCACGCAGAGCGCCGCAGAATTGCGCGACGTCGGCCTCGAACTCACCTGGATCGCGGAACAGGTCGGGATCGATCGCCATGAAGAAGTGCCCGATGTCCATGCCTTGCGGCTTTCTGGTCTGCGTCGGGCCGGTGATCAGCGACGCGCCCGACAGGCAGGACGCCAGGATATTGACCATCGCCGCCAGCCCGTACCCCTTGTAGCTGGAATTCTCCGGCGAGCCGCCCAGCGAGGTCAGGAATCCGCCCTTCTGCTTGGCCACCAGCGGGTCGTTGCTGGGCCGCCCCTCACTGTCCAACACCCAGCCGTCCGGCGTCGGCACACCCTCGTTGGCCTTGTTGCGGATGCGCCCCGCGGCGACCGTCGTGGTCGCCATGTCCAGCAGGAACGGCACCCCGTCGGCGCTGGGCGCGGCGAACGACCACGGATCGGTGCCGAACTTCGCCTGCTTGCCGAAGGTCGGCGCGACCTGGACGTTGGTGGCCGAGGTGCAGGCCATCCCGATCAGCCCGGCGCTCGCCGCCATCAGCGTGTAATAGCCGGCGGCCCCGAAATGCGCGGAGTTCTTCACCGCGGCGATCGCCATGCCGGACTGCTTCGCCTTCTCGATGGCCAGCTCCATGGCGAAATGGGACGGCACATGGCCGAGCCCGTTGCCGGCGTCCACCAGCACGGACACCGGCGTTTGCCGCACGATCCGCGGCTGGGCATCGATCTTGATCCAGCCGGCACGGCGGCGTTCGTCGTAGACGGGGATCATCGATATGCCATGGCTGTCGATGCCGTGCAGGTCGGCCCAGGAAAGCACGTCCGCGGTCCGTTCGGCGTTCTCCTCGCGCATGCCCCAGGCCAGCAGGATGGCCTTGAGCTGGGCGCGATGGGCGGCATAGGGCGTCGGCATGGTCGATTCCTCGGGTTGGCCGGGATGTCCCGGTAGCTTGCAATTTTTCGAGCAGCGGTGCCCGCGCTGATTCCCGTCAGCGGTGCGAGTAGAGCGCGAGTCCGGCCACCGGCAGTTCGGCGCGCAGGATCTGTCCGGTCTGGGATTCCGTAATGAACAGCGAGCGCCGGTCCGGCCCGCCGAACGCGACATTGGTCGTATCGAGCCCGGCGCAGGAGCGGATGCGCGCGATCGGCTCGCCCAGTTTGTTCCACAGCCATACCGTCCCCATGCCGACATGGGCGACCGCCAGGCTGCCGTCTTCCGCCATCGCCATGCCATCCGGCCCGGTGCCGCCGGACATCTGGATGAACACGCCGACGCGGCTGACCGCACCGTTGTCCATGAAGTCCAACGGCACGCGCCAGACGCAGTTGCCCCGCGTCACGGCGAGATAGAGGATCCGCTCGTCCGGCGTCAGCACCAGCCCGTTGGGGCTCGGAATGTTGTCCAGCACGCGATCGAGCTGGCCGGTGGCGCGCAGCCGGTAGAGGCACCCGGTGGCGGATTGCAGTCCGCTCTCGCCCTGGTCGGTCATGTAGAGGTCGCCATTGCGGGCGAAGATCAGGTCGTTCAGGCCGCGGAACCGTTCCAGCGGGCTGAACTCCAGCAGCGGCCTGATGGCGCCCGAAGCCGGGTCGAGCAGCATCAGTCCCCGCTTGTAGTCGGCGACGAAGATACGCCCGTCGGCATGGATTTTCAGGCCGTTCGGGTTGCCGTCGTACTGGCAGACCACGGTGAATTCGCCGTCCGGCGAGATGCGAAAAATCCGGCCATAGGCGATGTCGACGCACCACAGATTGCCGTCGCGATCGAACGACGGTCCTTCCAGGCGCGAGTCCCGCACGTGGCCGTAGCGTACGACGGCATTTTTGGTGACCCGCAAATGATCGGGCAGCCGGGCAAAGACTTTTGTCCCGATTTCGGGCGGGGCTGCAAACATCGATCCCTCCTCAATTTCGGGACGGGCCGGCGGCGACCGGGAAGCGGCCGCGTTCGGCTTGTCCATAGTTGACCATCGCGCCCGCTTGCTCCGGCGCCTTGTGCACGGTCAAATAGTTTTTTCGGGGCGATCGATAATCCATAGCTATGATGCCGCCCAGCCCGGCGGTTCGACGCGCCGGCTCAGCACGTCCCGCAGGCAGGTAATGAACCGCTCCATGGTCTGCGACAGCGGGGCGTCGCGGAGATGCGCCATCACCACCTCGACCTCCGCGCGCGGACTCAGCGGGCGAACCTCCAGGCCGGGCAACGGCAGCGTTTCCAACAGCAGAGGATCGATGATGGCCACCCCCGCCCCGGCCCGCGCCAGCACCATGGCGGTGAACGAGAGAGCCACGCGCACCCGGATCTCCGGCTTCACGCCGGCGCCCCGGAGCGCCTGGTCGACGATGGCGCGCATGATCATCTGCGGGGCGAAGGTGATCAACGGATAGTCCAGCAGGTCGGCGGCCTGGACCTCGGCTTTTTCGGCCAACGGGTGGCCGGTGGGCATGGCGCAGGCGATCGCCACCTTGAACAGCGTTTCGGTCGCCAGGACGGTGTCGAAGGTGGGGCCATAGGTAATGCCCAGCTCGACCTCCCGGTTCACCACCCGGTCGATCAGCTCGGGCTGCGTGAGCGACTGGATGGAGACCTGGACGTTCGGGCGCAGCTTCAGGAAAGCCGCGGTGGCTTCCGCCAGATAGCCGTGCGCCACGGGGAACGTGCCGGCCACCGCGATGCTGCCGCGCTGTCCCTCGACCATGTCGCGCGTCATCCGTCCGACCGTGTCGACCCGCCGGAAGATCGCCGCCACTTCGCCGTAGATCGCCTTGGCCTCCGGCGTCGGCTGCAACCGGCTGCCGACGCGCTGAAACAGCTTCATGCCGAGCCCGGCCTCGCAATGGTGCAGGGTGGCACTGACCGCGGGCTGGGAAACGTTGAGCTGGCGGGCCGCGGCCGTGACCGAGCCGCACCGCATGATGGCGTGGAACACCTCCATCTGCCGCAGGTTCATCCCGTGCGTTTCCTCAACTGGCGCCTCTCCTCATAATGTGCACTTATGGACTGCCCCCGCAAGATGATTGGACCACCGGCGGCGGGCCTTCCCATAGTGACCGATGACGTGCGTGGCGAGCGGCGCCGTCGTGGGAGGAATAATGCGGGACAGTATTCGGATTGGCGCGGGCGCCGGCACGTCGGACGACCGCATGACCCCGGCGTTGGCACTGGCCGAGCGCGGCGCACTGGACTTCCTCGTCTTCGAATGCCTGGCCGAGCGCACGGTGGCGCGCGAGAACCTTGCCCGCAGCAAGGACCCGGAGAAAGGCTATACCCCGTCGCTGAACGAGCGCCTGCGCATGGTGCTGCCGGCCTGTGTGGCCAACCGGGTTCGCATCGTCAGCAACATGGGGGCGGCCAACCCGCTCGGCGGCGCCCGCGCGGCGCGGCGCGAGGCACGCGAGCTTGGCCTGGGCGAGCTGCTGGTCGCCGTCGTGCTCGGCGACGACGTCAGTTCCATCGTCAGCGACCGGCCCGGCTTGAAGCTGATGGAGAACGGCGAGCCGTTGGAATCCATCCTACCGCGGATGGTGTCGGCCAACGCTTATCTCGGCGCCGACGTGCTGGCCGAGGCGCTCGGCACCGGCGCGCCGATCGTGCTGAGCGGCCGCGTTGCCGACCCGTCGCTGTTCCTGGCGCCGATGCTGCACAGTTTCGGCTGGTCCGCTTCGGATTGGCCCAGGCTCGCCGCCGGCACCGCCGCCGGGCATTTGCTGGAATGCACCGCCCAGGTGACCGGCGGCTGCTTCGGTTATCCCGGCAAGAAATTCGTGCCGGACCTTGCCAACAACGGCTACCCCTTCGTGGACGCCGGAGCCGACGGATCGATGGTGCTGGGCAAGACGCCGGGCACCGGCGGACGGCTCGATACCATGACCTGCACCGAACAGATCCTCTACGAAATCCACGACCCGACCGCCTACATCACGCCGGACTGCGTGCTCGACATCACCGCCATACGCTTTACCGAGGAAGCGCCCGACCGCGTGCGCGTGGAGGGTGCCATCGGCTACCCCGCCACCGACACCTACAAGGTCACCATCGGCTACCGGGACGGCTACATCGGCGAGGGCGAGGTATCCTACGGCGGCATCGACGCGGTGGCGCGTGCCCGCTGGGCGGGTGAGATCATCCAGGAGCGGCTGCGCGCGCGCGGCTTCACCTACGAGGACTTCCGCGTCGACCTGATTGGCCTAAGCAGCCTGCATGGCGAGCCGCCCGGCGCGAACCGGCCCGAACCCTATGAGGTGCGTCTGCGCGTCGCCGGGCGGACACCGGAGCGGAAGGCGGCGCATGCGATCGGCTTCGAGACGCGGGCGATGCACATGCATGGCCCCGGCGGCGCCGGCGGCGGCTGCGAGCCCAGGGTGCGCGACGTGCTGGCGGTGAAATCCGTGTTGCTGCCGAAGCATCTGGTCAATACCCAGATCGTGGTGGAGGGCACGCTATGAGCCTGCGCGTTTACGACCTTGCCCATTGCCGTGCCGGCGACAAGGGCAATACGTCCAACATCTCGGTCATCTGCTACGACGCCAAGGACTGGCCCTTCCTGCGCGAGGTTCTGACCCCCGAGCGGGTGCTGAAGGCGTTCGGCCACATCGCCGGCGGGCCGGTGCGCCGCTACGAGCTGCCCAATCTCAAGGCGTTCAACTTCGTCATCGAGAACGCGCTTGGCGGCGGCGTCACCGTTTCGATAGCGCAAGATATCCACGGCAAAAGTCTGAGCAGCTTCATGCTCGGCATCGAGCTGCCGGAGCCAGCGACCTAGCGCGAAAGAACCAACGGCGAGGGCGCCATTGAAGCGGCCCGCACAGCAGGAGGAACTTCATGAACCGGCGCTATCTGATCTACGGATTGTTGTTCTTTCTGACAGTCCTCAACTATTTCCATCGCGTCGTATTGTCCATCGCCATGCCGTCGCTGTCGCTCGAGTACGGGCTCGACCCGGCGGCGCAAGGCTGGCTGCTGTCGTCCTTTCTGTGGAGCTACGTCCTGCTGCTGATCCCCGGCGGCGTGTTGCTGGACCGCTGGGGCACCAGGCGGCTGACCGCCGCGGCGGTGGGTTTCTGGTCGCTGGCGACCGCGGCGGCGGCGCTGCCATTCGGCTACATCTTCCTCATCTTCACCCGGGTGATGGTCGGCGTCGGCATGGCGCCGACCTTCCCGGCCAGCGTCAGGGCCGTGCGCGAATGGGCCCCCATGCGTGAGCGCGCCTGGGCCACCGCCTTCTTCCAGGCCGGCCCCGCGTTCGGCACCGCAACCTCCGCCGTCATCGTGGGCTGGATGATTAGCATGGCGGGCTGGCGCACCGCCTTCGCCGCCTCCGGCGCGCTCGGCGTGATCTGGGTTGTGGTCTGGCTCATCTTCTTCCGCCAGCCCGCCGAAGCGCGCTGGCTCGGCGAGCCGGAGCGCCGGATGATCCTGGCCGAACGCAGTCCCGGCGGCACCGCCGGCCGCGGCCTGTCGATGACCGATCTGGTGCGCTATCGTACCATGTGGGGGCTGTTCATCGCGCAGGGATGCATCAACTACACCCAGTACCTGGCTCTGACCTGGCTGCCCAGCTACCTGGTTCGCAGCCGCGGTCTGAACCTGATGAGTTCGGGCGTGGACCTTGCGATCATCTATCTCGGGGCCTGTGCCGTTACGCTCCTCGCGGCGCGCGTCAGCGACGCGATGCTGACCGAACAGGCGGTTCGCCAGGGCAAGCGGCGCAACATGGTGGCGTTTTTCTGTGTCGTCTCCAGCGTCATGTTGATCGTCCCGTTCATGACCTCGACCTGGGCCCTGGTTCTCGCCCTGATGCTCTCGCTCGCCGGCGTGCAGAGCGCGCTCACCAATACCTACTCCCTGATCAGCGATGTGGTGCGCGACGGCGGCGGCATCGGCAAGGCGGTCGGCTGGTTGCAACTCGGCGGCAACACGTTCGGCATCGTCGCGCCGATCGCCACCGGCTACATCATCGCGATAACCGGCAGCTACACCAGTGCGTTCGTGTCGGCGGGCGTTCTCTTGCTCATCGGCGCGGTGGTCGCGCTGACCATGACGCGCCAGCCCGTCGGCGAAATTGCCATCGCCGGCGGGCATGATCTGAGCGCGGTGTCCGGCGTGGCGCCGTGAGTTCAACCACCGGGAGTGCGAGCACGGGACGAGCGTTTCGCCCAGTCCTGCGTTGCCCGCAGGCCGATTGTGGCGCATGGTCCGTGGCGGCACTGGCGACACAGGGACCAGGAAGTTCACGTTGGGCGGCAGCTTCCTTTCGCCGGCTGCAGTGCTTGCCAGGGAGGAAACCACGATGGATGCGGTTGCGCCGAAGGTGAGCGGAATCGACCCGCTCGAGCGGGAAACCGTCAGACGGGTGGCCTGGCGGCTGCTGCCCGTGCTCGCGCTGGGTTATTTCTGCAACTACCTGGACCGGGTGAACGTGGGCATGGCCGCGACGACCATGAACCACCAGCTCGGGTTCTCGAACGCGGTGTTCGGCTTCGGCGCCGGCCTGTTTTTCTTCGGCTGCTTCCTCGCCGCGATACCGAGCAACCTGCTGCTCAACAAGCTCGGGGCGCAGCACTGGCTCGCCCGCATTCTGTTGGCCTGGGGCATCGTGTCCGGGCTCACCGCCTTCGTGTGGAACGACTGGAGCCTGTACGGCATCCGCTTCCTCCTCGGGCTGGCCGAGGCCGGGTTCTATCCGGGGGTGGTGCTGTATATGACGTGGTGGTTCCCCTCCTACTATCGCACCCGGATGATGGCGGTGTTCCAGTCGGCGCTGGTGATCACGCTGATCATCGGGCCGCCGATTTCGGGGCTGTTGCTGCGGATGGACGGGTTGCTCGGACTGTGGGGCTGGCAGTGGCTGTTCCTGCTCGAAGCGTTGCCGTCGGTCATCATGGGCGTGGTGACGTGGCATTTGCTGACCAACCGGCCGAGCGACGCGACCTGGCTGCGTCCAGACCAGCGGACCTGGCTGGTCGAACGGCTGGCCTCGGAACGGGCACAGCGTGAGGCCGTTCGCAAGTTCTCGCTCGGCGAGGTGTTCTACAATCCGAAGGTGTGGCTGATAACGGTGGCCTGTTTCGGCCACAATGTGTCGAACTACGGGCTGATATTTTTCCTGCCGCTGATCGTCAAGGGGCTCGGCGTATCCACCAACTGGATCGGCGTGGTCACGGCGATACCGTTCCTGTTCGTTTTCGTGGCCATGAACTTCTGGGCCTGGCATTCCGACGTCACCGGCGAGCGGACCTACCACCTGGTCGGCGCCTGGCTGCTGTGCTCGGCCGGGATGGCGGTCTGCGTCCTCATCGGCGTGGGTCATCCAGTCTGGACGATGGTGGTGCTGATCGTGGCGCTGATGGGCCAGCAATCCATCATGGGAATCTTCTGGTCGGTCCCCAGTGCCCTGCTGACCGGCACCGCCGCGGCCGGCGGTATCGCCCTGGTCAACGCGGTGGGCCTCATGGGCGGGTGGCTCGGACCGTGGGTATTCGGACTGGCGAAGGATGCAACGGGCAGCGACAATATGGGGCTGCTCTGCCTGGGGTTCGCGCCGATCGTTGCTTCCATCGCGCTGATCCTGGCCGGCCACGATCGACGGCAGGAGCGCATCCCGCCGCGCTCATAAGAAGACGCGCGCGCGCCGTCCCATCCGTGCCAGGCCAGACCAAAGAAAGCAGGCCAGGGTTTCGCCCTGGCCTGCTTTCAACTCGCCAATGTCAAAGTCGCACTGTGTGCCGGGTCGGTGTCCGTCACTGCGGCTCCGCCAGCAGCTTGCGCACGGCCGATGTCCATTGCGTCGCCGCGGCCGTCATGAACGCGATGTCGGTCCACGTGGTGAGGAACTGCACGCCGGCCCTGATCGCCGCGGCCTGCCGCGCGACGTCGCGGTTGCCGCCGTAGCCCGCGAAGATTCCGTTGGCGCGGGCGGCCGCGATCACCCGGGTCTGAGCCGCCAGGATCTCCGGAGAATTGAACTGGCCCGGCATGCCCATGGAGGCCAGCAGATCGTTCGAGCCGACATGCACCACGTCGATGCCGGGCACCGCCGCGATGGCCTCCACATTGGCAAGCCCCTCCGTGGTCTCGATCATGCAGACCAGCAGTGTCGCTTCGTTCAGCCGCGTCATGACGTCGCCGGTCGAAACGGGCTTGAAATCGAACTGCGCATAGTTGCCGCCGACCGAGCGGCGGCCAAGCGGTGCGAACCGCACGGTCTGCACCGCCTTGCGCGCATCGGCCTCCGTGTTGACGTCGGGAAACACGATGCCGGTTACGCCGTTGTCGAGCAGCAAGGACACGTCCGGGTCGTCCACGCCGCGGACGCGCACGATGGGTGCGATGCCGATGCTCATCGCGAAGTGTGCGATGTTCGAGATCGTCTCGAGGTCGAAGATGGCGTGCTGAGTGTCTATAAACAGAAAATCATGACCGCTGGTCTTTGCGATCCGCACGATGTCCGTGGAGCGACCCAGGCGGACACTCAATCCGAGCGCACACTGACCCGCATGCAACAAGGCCTTCACAGGATTCGTCTGTGTCTCCGTCGTGGTCATGTCCTCTCCTCCACTTTGGTCTTGACTGGGATTGACCGGATGATCATCCCGTGGAACCGTCAGGGTCGCAAATTTCCGAGGAATTTGCAACCGCGGTGCGGTCTGGTTCACCGAGCAGCAAGCCCCAGCGTGGAAAAATCTCCCGCCTCGTCATCCAAAATTCAACATGTGAACTGGCATTTTCCCGCCGGGTTCGCTGGGTGCAAATCGGAAGCTGGTTGGCACCCCTGTTCTCGTTGGCATACAAGGACATTGAACAGGCCACAGCGCGCGCTCACCGGCCGACCTTGCCGGGTCTCTCCTCGGGATGGTTGACCTGTTTGGCGCAGCGTGCAACACTTGCTCCACAAGCGACTGATAGGAAATCGTCGCGATGGCTGTGAAGGAAAGCAGCAGCGCAGGCGCGGCACCGGACGATGGCGAAGTGCTGCATCGGGAGGTGATCGCCAAGACGTCGCGCAGGTTGATCCCGTTCCTCATGCTGATGTTCGCGCTGAACACCATCGACCGAGTGAACATCTCATTCGCGGCGCTGCAGATGAACCGCGATCTCGGGCTCACGCCCGCGCAGTACGGCTTTGCCGCGGGCCTGTTCTTCATTGCCTATCTGGCATGCGAGATCCCGAGCAATCTCATCCTCGAACGCGTGGGTGCCGGACGCTGGCTGGCACGGATCATGATCACCTGGGGGTTCGTTGCGATCGCCACCGGCTTTGTCTTCGACAACTACTCGCTGTTGGCGGCGCGCGGCCTGCTGGGTGTCGCCGAGGCTGGGTTCGCGCCGGGCGTGATGGTCTACCTGATGCGATGGTTCCCCGACGTGGACCGCGGGAAAGCGATGACCATCTATCTTGCCGGCAATCCGATCGCCAGCATCATCGGCGGCCCGATTTCGGGCGCCATCCTGTCGATGGATGGTTTCTGGGCAATTCCAGGCTGGCGCTGGCTCTTCGTCCTGGAGGGCATTCCCTCGATTGTGGTCGGCATTGCGGCCGTGTGGTGGCTGACCGAGCGGCCGCAGGAGGCGAGGTGGCTGGAGCCGGGTGAGCGGGCGTGGCTGGCGAGGCGCATGGAAAACGAAGCCGCAGCGAAGGCACATACGTCGCCGAAGAACTTCCTCAACGTGTTCCACGATCCCGCCACGCTCTATCTGACCCTGGCCAAGTTCCTGACCCTGATTGCATCGTATGGCCTGTCGCTGTGGCTGCCGCAGATCATCAAGGGATTCGGGGATCTGAGCAACTTCGAGGTTGGCTTGCTCACCGCAATTCCGTCGGCAGTGGCGGTGGCGGCGAGCATCCTGGTCGGTCGCCATTCGGACCGGACCGGGGAGCGCATCTGGCATATCGCGATGCCGGCCTTCGTCGGCGCCGCGGCGTTCGTCTGGGCCGGGGTTGCCGGCAATCCGCTCATCGCCATGGTCGCCATCACGATCGCTTTCAGTGGGCTGTGGGTGTCGAACACCGTCTTCTGGACGTTGCCGACCGGCCTGTTGTCGGGCATGTCGGCCGCCGCTGGCCTCGCCCTGATCAACAGCGTCGGCAACCTCGGCGGCTTCGTCGGCCCGTACCTGACCGGCCTGATCCGGGGCGCGACAACCAACTACACATGGGCCTACGTCATGTTCGGTGCAGTGCTTGCGCTGGCTGGCGTGGTGACCGTCATTATCGGACGGGTTGTTCCCGGGCAACGTGTCGCCAAGTCCGGAACCGCGGCGTGAAGGAGAGGCATCATGGCCAAGGGGCCGCACAAGTTCGAGTTCGAGGTGATCGAAGGTTGGGAGAAGCTGCCCGAGGGCATGTCCTTTGTCGAGGTGGCGGGTGTAGCGGTCGACTCCCGCGACCGGGTGCACGTGTTCTGCCGCGGCGAGTGGCCGGTCATCGTCTTCGATAAGGAGGGCCGGTTCCTCAACGCCTGGGGCAAGGGGGTTTTCAGCAGCCCGCACGGCATCTTCATCGACAGCGACGACACCGTCTACCTTTCGGACGATTTCGACCACACCGTGCGCATCTTCGGCATCGAGGGCGGCCTGAAGATGATGCTTGGGAAGCCCGGTGCGGCAGCCGAGACCGGCTATAAGGTCGATGAGAGCCCGGTGCTGTTCGCCGGCAATCCGTTCAACCGGGTCACCAATGTCGCCAGGGGCCACAACGGCGACCTCTACATCAGCGACGGCTATGGCAACGCACGGGTGCACCGCTTCGCTCCGGATGGAACGCACCTCACGTCGTGGGGGCGGCCGGGGTCCGGACCAGGGGAATTCAACCTGCCCCACGGCATCGCCATTGACAGCGCCGGGCGGGTCTACGTCGCCGACCGCGAAAACTCGAGGGTGCAGATCTTCAGCGCCAATGGCGTATTCCTGAATTCGTGGGACTGGGTCGGCAGACCCAACGACATCTTCATCGACGACCAGGATTTCATTCACATCGCCGAGTTGGCCTGGTCGAAGAAGGTCCACTATCACGTGCACGACAAGGCGATGCAGCATCCACCGGTCGGCCACGACCCAGTAGCGCGGGTGACGGTCTGCGATCCCGACGGTAAGATAGTCGCCCGCTTTGGCGGTCCAGACCCGATCCTGCCTGGAAATTTCATTGCGCCGCACGGTTTGTGGTGCGACTCGCGAGGCGATCTCTACGTCGGCGAAGTCATCGTTCGGGGCGGTGCGGTCGCCTTGCTCGCTCCCCTCACGCCGCACGCATTCCAGAAGTTCAGGCGGTCAGGGGGATGACACACAGGGCAGCCCCGCCGGTTGACGCCTCCATAAAGGGCTGAGCGATCGCCATGCCAGACACTTCGCCCGATGTTCTGCCCGCCGGTAGCGGAACGATCGCAAAGCTCACCCGTCGGCTGATTCCGCTGTTCGTCGTCATGTTCTTCGTGAACTACCTTGACCGTACGAACATCGGCATCGCCGCGCTGGTCATGAATGCGGACCTCCACCTCAGCCCTCTCGATTATGGTTTCGCCGCGGGGATCTTCTCGCTGGCGTATGCGCTGTGCGGCATTCCGGCCAACGTCCTGTTCCACCAGATCGGCGCCCGCAAATGGCTGGGGTCGATCACGATCGCGTGGGGACTGGTTGCCCTGGGCACCGGCTTCGTATTCGACAAGACCTCGCTGAACTCCGCCCGCCTGCTGT
This sequence comes from uncultured Acetobacteraceae bacterium, assembly GCA_964459005.1. Taxonomy (GTDB): domain Bacteria; phylum Pseudomonadota; class Alphaproteobacteria; order Acetobacterales; family Acetobacteraceae; genus Rhodovastum. The sequence continues at coordinate 31,963 of CAYWOW010000002.1, read as the reverse complement.
TGGGCATCGCCGAGGCGGGGTTCACGCCCGGCGTCCTGCTCTATCTGACCCAGTGGTTCCCGGCGCCCAACCGTGGCCAGGCTTTCGCCACCTTCACGGCGGGCAATCCGATCGCAACGATCATCGGCGCGCCGCTATCGGCGGCGATCCTGGTTATGCCGGTGCTCGGCCTGGGGCTGCACAACTGGCAATGGCTGTTCATCATCGAGGCGCTGCCCGCCATTTTTCTCGGCGTGTTCGTTCTGTTCTATCTGGATGACAGGCCTGCCCACGCGAAATGGCTGGACGACGGGGAGAAACGTTGGCTTGAGGAACAGGCGGCCCTGGAGGAAAAGGAGAAGGTCAGCGCGGAAACCGGGGTGCTCAGTTCACTCCGCAACGGTCCCACCCTGGCGCTGTCGGTTTGCAAGTTCCTTGACCTCTCGTGCAGCATTGGCGTGGTGCTCTGGCTCCCCCAGATCATCGCCTCGCTTGGCCACCTGACCATGCTGCAGGTCAGCTTCGCCAATGGCGTGCCGTTCCTGCTGGCCGCCGGCATTGCCATACTGGTGGCCCGGCATTCCGACAAAACGAACGAGCGCACCTGGCACGTGGCGGCCCCCGCGTTCGTCGGGGCACTTGGCTTCATCGGCGTGGCGATGACCGATAGCCTGGTTATCGGCGGCATCGGCATCTGCATCGCGACCATTGGGTTCTGGACCTCGAATACCGTGGGCTGGACGCTTTCGCCGAAATATCTGTCGGGCGCGGCCCTGGCGTCCGGCCTCGCCCTCGTCAATTCCGTCGGCAATCTGGGTGGCTTCTTCGGTCCGTTCGTCATCGGATGGCTCAGGCAGATTTCCGGGGGTTATCGCCTGTCGCTTGGATTCCTGGCCGTTATCCTGGCCGTCAACGGTTTGATTGTCGTCGGGCTGCAGTTCGTCGACGGGCGCCAGCGGCGCAAGAGCTGAACGAGCATCCGGAGGAGGAGTAACTCATGTCGATCGATCTTGGCACGCCCCAGTACGGCTATAGGGTGGTGGAGAATTGGGCGAAGCTGCCGGAGGGCCTGGTGGTGGGCGACGTGTCCGACATCGGCATCGACGGCCATGACCGGGTGTATCTCTTCAATCGCGGCGAGCATCCGGTGATCGTGCTGGAGCAGGATGGCACCTACGCGCGTTGCTGGGGCGAGGGCCTGTTCCGGCGCCCCCATGGCTTGCGCGTCGGCCCGGACGGCTCGCTCTACTGCACGGACGACGCAGGCCACACGGTCCGCAAGTTCACCCCTGAAGGCAAGCTGCTGCTGCAACTCGGAGAGCCGGACAAGCCGAGCGGGTACATGGAGGGAAAGCCCTTCAATCGTTGTACCAACACCGCCTTGTCGTCCAACGGCGAAATCTATGTTTCCGACGGCTATGGAAACGCGCGGGTGCACAAGTTCTCGCCGGACGGGAAGCTGCTGTTGTCGTGGGGTGAACCCGGCACGCGGGCCGGACAGTTCAACGTCGTCCACAGCATATGCGTCGACGTGGACGGGTGGGTTTATGTCGCGGATCGGGAAAATCATCGTGTGCAGGTTTTCGACCGGAACGGCCGGTTCGAGACGCAGTGGAACAACCTTCACCGGCCCTGCGGGATGTACATGCGGGGGGAACGCGGCGCGCTCTGCTACATCGCGGAAGCCGGGACGGGGCTTGCGATCAACCGACAGATGCCGAACATCGGGCCGCGCGTGTGTGTCCTGACGCTTGAGGGCAAGCAGTTGGCGCAACTCGGCTTCCGGTCGCCGGGGCAGGGGCTTGACCAGTTCGTGTCGGTGCATGGCATCGCTGCCGATTCACAAGGCGACATCTACGTGGGCGAGACGGCGAACCACAGTTGGCCGTCGCTGTTTCCCGGGCAGCCCGTCCCCACGGGTCTGCGCACCTTCCGCAAGCTGGCCAAGGTGGCGATCTGAGCCGAGGGCGTGACACCCGTGCATGGCAACAAGGAAACCAGATGATGCATGAGATTGAAAAGAACTTTACCAAGGCGAAGCTGCGGGCCAACGAGCTGGTGCTGTGCATGGCGGTCAATCAGATGCGCACGCCCAATGTCGGCATGATCGCGGCGAGCGCCGGCTTCGATGCGATTTACGTCGACCTCGAGCACAACCCGACCGACCTGCAGACCACTGCGGCCATCTGCATCGGCGCGCTGGCGGCGGACGTCACGCCGATCGTGCGCATCGCCTCCTGCGGGCCGCAGGACGTCAGCCGCGTGCTCGATCTCGGGGCGCAGGGCGTCATGGTGGCGCATGTGAATACTGCCGAGGAGGCCCGCACCATCGTCGATGCGGCGCTGTTCAAGCCGCTCGGCCGCCGCTCGGCCTCCGGCACTCTGCCCTCGCTGGGCTACCGCCCGATGTCGCAGGGCGCGATCAATCGGCTGGTCAACCAGGAGACCCTGGTGATCCCCATCATCGAGACGGAAGAGGGCCTGGCGAACGTGGAGGCGATCGCCGCGGTGGATGGGATCGATACACTGCATATCGGCGCCAACGACCTCAGCGTGGAGATGGGGCTGCCCGGCCAGATCAAACATCCGCGCATGCGCGATGCCTATGCCAGGGTGGCGGCGGCGGCGCGGGCGCATGGTCGGTCGATGGGCGTCGGCGGGGCGCGCAACGATCCGGAACTACAGGCCGAGCTCTTGAAGCTGGGCGTGCGTTATCTTACCTGCGGGGCCGATGTCAGCTACGTCATCGACGGGGGCCGGGCCGACTGCGCCGCCATCCGTGCCATGCCGCTGCGTTGAACCGCGCGTCATCGACACGAACTCGGGCATTCAGGAGGACCGCAAGCTTGCCCGCGACGAAGGGGTGGTGTCGACGACGGTGCGACTGCCCGTCACTTCCTGATTTTGGCGAGTGCCGTCTTGAACCCACCTTGCAGGACTTCGACGTCGCTGGAATAGGCCAGCAGCAGCGCACCGGCATCTTTCCATTGCCGGGCCTGTTCGGCGCTGGAGACCAGCATGGCGCAGGTCTTGCCATATTTTCTCGCGGCCTCGAGGATCTGGTTTCTCTTTTCGTCCAACACGCGCGCCTGATCCGGTGTCCCCAGCACGCCCAGATCCTGTGCAAGGTCCGCCGGGCCGAGCGTGAGCGCATCGATGCCGTCCATGGCCGCGATCTCGTCGAGATAGTCGAAGGCGCCGCCGGTCTCCAGCATCACCGTCACAAACACCTGCCGGTTGGCGAAGGCGCGGCACTCCGAATCCGTACTGGCCGTTTCGAAGTCCGTGCCCGGGCCGCGTCCACCATTGCCGCGCAAGCCCATCGGCGCGTAACGGGAGGCCGCGACAATCTCCGCGGCCTGCCGTGCCGTCTCGACCTGGGGACAATGCAGATTCCAAACGCCGAGATCGAGCAGGCGGGTGATCCATTCCCGGTTCGCCACGGGCGGACGTACGGCGATCGGAAAATCCAGCGCGCGGGCCATCACCGCCATGTCGGCGATGGTTTCAATCGACGGACCGGAATGCTCCATGTCCACCCGCGCGAAATCCAGCCCGGCGGCCTTCAGCAAGGGCAGGATCGCGGGATTCCGAACCAGGTTGACCCAGGTTCCGATCTGCAGTTCGCCGCGCTCGATGCCTGCCCGCATCGCATTTGCATGCATCCGCTTCATCCTCATCCAGGGTTCCGCGTTGTTCGCCTTTGGCGGGGCGCCCTACGTCGTCCCGGCCAGCAGCCCTTCGGTCGTCAGCTCCGACATCATGGGACGCTCGGCGTCGATTAGGAAGAGCCAGATCATCGCGCCGGCGATGAGCACGGCCGCCTGGATTATGATGGCGCGATCCAGTGGCCATTCTGGCTCAATGTCCCGAACACCATGGGCGAAAATGTGCCGGCAATGCTCGCCCCCAGGTTCATCAGACTCGACACGGTGCCGGAGTAGGCGCCGCCGACATCCATCGTCACCGCCCAACTGGGGGCGTTCAGGAATTCCATGAAGAACAGTGATACCGACATACAGACCACGGCCAGGCCCGCGCTGCCGACCATGCCAGCCGGAATGATAAACAGCGCGGCGCCAAGCATGCCAGGAACGGCCACCATCCTGCGGCTGTAATTGAGCCGCCCGGTGCGCCGCAGCATGCGATCGCCGAATAACCCGCCGACGACATCGCCCGCCATGCCGGCGAGCAGCGGCAAGGAGGCCACGATACCCATCTGCGCCATCGAGAGATGGCGGTATTGCACCAGATAGCTGGGCAACCAAGCGATGTAGAAATAGCCGCTGTAGGCGTAGCAGGCGAACCCCAGAGCGATGAACAGCATGTTCGGTGACCGCAGGATCACGCGCCAGGGCACCTGCCGGCGACGCGAGGGCAGGGATGTCGCGCCTCGCAATACCGCCAGTTCGTCGGCGCCGATGTACGGATGCTCGGTCGGCGAATCGCGATAGACACGGGCGAACACCAGCGCCCAGATCAGGCCGACGAACCCGCACGCATAGAATACCCAATGCCAGCCGAAGGAAAGTGTCAGCCACACCGCCAGCGGCGGCACGATCGCGGCACCGAGACGGGCGCAGCCATGGGTGATGCCGCTGATGGAACCGCGCTCCGAGGGGAGGAACCACGGCTGCATGACGCGCGTCGTGATCGGAAACGTCCCGCTGGCACCCAGGCCGGTAATGAAACGCAGGCCGAACAGCGTGAGGAAGCCGGTGCCGAAGCCGGTGAGCACGGTCGTGAGGGACCAGAACGGCACCAGGATGCCGATGACGCGCCGCGGCCCGAAGTGGTCCGACAACCATCCCGACGGAATCTGCCCCAGCGTGTAGGCCAGGACGAAGCCGCTGAAGATCAGCCCCATCTGCGAATTGTCGAGTCCGAACTCCTTGCTGATCGCCGGGGCCGCGACCGATATGTTCGCCTTCTCGAGATAGACGATCATGTAGAGCAGCGCGACTAGTATCAGAATAGTCCAACGCACCGGGTTGGCGCGAACCTGGAACAGACTGCTTGCCGTCGTTGCCGTCATTGAGCCGCTGGATCGTGAAACCATCACATACGTCGCCTGACGGCTGATACCGCGTGCCAGGGCCCTCGGGCGAGGGCAGGGGCGCCGCCCGCGGAGAGAGTCACAACCGCGCATGCCAAACCGGGTTGCCGTCGTGCCAGACCTTCCATGGCGTCATCTCCCGTGTCGAGGGCAGTCCGAGAATACAGCTTTTCGCCTGGCTGGGGTCAATCCCGGCGACCGGCCCCATGGAGAAGGACACAAGTCCGGCACTCAGACCCGCGCCAATACATCGTCGCGGAAATGCTTCATCCGGATCAGCACCTCCTCCGCGGTCGACCCGGCAAAACCGAAATCGACGTGGCCGATGCCCATGGCAAGGAAGTCCCGAAGATCCGCTGCGAGGTCGGCCGCGCTGCCGGAGAACAGACGCCGCTCGCCGTCGCCCGCTTTTGGCGCAAGTTCCTCGCCGTATCTGGCACAGCGATAGGCGAGCACGACGCTCGCCGGGTCACGTCCGGCCTCGGTGATCAGCTTGCGCAGTCGCTCGATGGCGGCACGATAGCGCGCCAGGCTGTCGAGCGGATGCGCGGGATTGGTGCCGATTGGATACCAGCCGTCACCCAACCGCGCGGTGCGGCGCAGCGCCGGCCCACTTTCGCCGCCCACCCAAATCGGGGGGTGCGGCGTTTGCACCGGTTTGGGCGCGAACACGATGTCGCTGAACCGGACGTGCGGCCCGGCGAAGTGCGGGTCGTCCTTGGTCCAGAGTTCGCGGAACGCCTGCAGATACTCGTCCGTGACCGCGCCACGCTCGGCGAAAGGGGGAGCGTCAATGGCTTCGAACTCCTCCTTCAGCCAACCCGCGCCGATCCCCACGGTCAGCCGCCCCCCGGACAGCACATCGATCGTCGCGAGGATTTTCGCCGTCAACACCGCCGGCCGGTGCGGCACCACCATCACCGACGTCACCAGGCGGATGCGCGAGGTCTTCGCAGCGACGAAGGCGATTTCGGTCAACTGTTCGTGCCGGCCGCCACGCGAGCCTTGCGGAAACTCGCCCGTCTCGGAATAAGGATACCTGGCCTGGATATCGGTCGGGATAACGACGTGATCACTGAAGGTGACGGAGTCGAAGCCCATTGCCTCGCCCTCGACGACGATCCGCGTCAACGCATCCGGCGCCGCCAAGGGTCCCCCGGTCGGCGCATTGAAGCCAATGTGCATCTCGTCTCCCCTCGATTGCATGGTGCGACACGATATCACATCATGCGGGTCCATCGCGACGCAAGACCATGCCAGCCAGCGCCGGAGGATGACAGGGCAATGACCGAAACAAAGGATACCGCACTGTCACAGTGGCTTCAACGGGCGCCGCTGGCCGAGTTGATCACGGCCGCCGGGCGCTTACGCGACGATGGCCACGGCCGCCACATGTCGTACTCGCGGAAGGTGTTCATTCCGCTGACCCGTTTATGTCGCGATGTGTGCCACTACTGCACCTTCGCCCAGCGGCCGCGTGCCGGGCGGGCGGCCTATCTTCTCCCGGAGGATGTTTTGGCGATCGCGCGCGCCGGGGCGACGTCCGGCTGCACGGAGGCGCTGTTCACCCTCGGCGATAAGCCGGAGCTGCGGTATCCCGCCGCGCGGGACGCGCTTGACGCGCTCGGGCACGAGACCACGATCGGCTACCTGCAAGCCATGTGCGCGCTGGTGCTGCGCGAGACCGGGTTGCTGGCGCACGTCAACCCGGGCGTGATGACACGGGCGGAAATCGCCGGCCTGCGCACGGTGTCGGCCAGCCAGGGCATCATGCTGGAATCGATCAGCGCGCGGCTGTGCGAGCCGGGCCAGGTGCATCATGGCTCACCCGATAAACGGCCGGGCGCGCGCCTCGACACGCTGCGGCTGGCCGGCGAATTGCAGGTGCCATTCACGACCGGCATTCTGATCGGCATCGGCGAGACCCGCGCCGAGCGGCTGGATGCGTTGCGCGCCATTGGCGATCTTCATGCCCGTTATGGCCATGTTCAGGAAGTCATTGTCCAGAATTTTCGTGCCAAGCCCGGCACCAAACGCGCCGGCGCCGCCGAGCCGGATCTCGACGATCAGCTCTGGAGCATCGCCGCCGCACGCCTCATCCTCGGGCCGGCGATGAATATCCAGGCGCCGCCCAATCTCTCGCCAGGCGTGTATCCGCGGTTGATCGCGGCCGGCATCAACGATTGGGGCGGTGTCTCCCCTGTGACGCCGGACCACGTCAATCCGGAAGCGCCGTGGCCCGCGATTGCCGAATTGGCGCAACGCACTGCCGCGGCCGGCAAGCTGCTAGTGAACCGCCTGCCGGTCTATCCGTCCTACGCACAAGCCCCGACAACCTGGCTGGCGCCGGAGATCGCCACGCAGGTGCGTCGGATGAGCGACGCCGAGGGTTTCGCGCGCGACGATGACTGGGCACCCGGCTCGCTGATGGCTCCGCCCGCACCAGCTATCCTGGCGCGCTCGGTTGATCCGGCCATCGTGGAAATCATCGGCAAGGCCGTGGCCGGCAACCGGCTCGACGACCCGGAAATCGTGCGGCTGTTCGCGGCGCGCGATGCCGACTGCCAGCGCGTCGTCACCGCGGCCGACGAGCTGCGCCGGGCAGTCAGCGGCGAGACGGTGCGCTACGTGGTCAACCGCAATATCAATTACACCAACATCTGCTATTTTCGTTGCCAGTTCTGCGCTTTTTCCAAGGGCAAGACCCAGGAGTCGCTGCGGGGCAAACCCTATGATCTGGCGCTGGAAGAAGTCGTGCGCCGCGCCATCGAGGCGTGGCAGCGGGGCGCCACCGAAGTATGCCTGCAGGGCGGCATCCATCCCGACTACACCGGCGAGACCTATCTCGGCATCTGCCGAGCCCTCAAGGCGGCGATCCCGGACATCCACATCCACGCCTTTTCGCCGCTGGAGGTCACTCAGGGCGCCGCCACGCTCGGAATCTCCGTGCGGTCTTTTCTGGCGGCGCTGCAGGCGGCGGGCCTGGGCACATTGCCGGGCACCGCGGCCGAAATCCTGGACGACGAAGTGCGCGCCACGATCTGTCCAGACAAGATCAATACGGCACAGTGGCTCGATGTCGCGCGTGCGGCGCATGGTCTCGGACTGCGCACGACGGCGACGATCATGTACGGGCATGTCGAGCGTCCGCCGCTCTGGGCGCGGCATCTGCTGGCACTGCGCGACCTGCAGACGGAGACTGGCGGGTTCACGGAGTTCGTGCCCTTGCCATTCGTGCATATGGAGGCGCCGATGTATCTGCGCGGAGCCTCCCGCCGCGGGCCAACCTTTCGCGAGGCGGTGCTGATGCATGCCGTGGCGCGCCTGGCGCTGCATCCGTGGATCACCAACATCCAGACCTCCTGGGTGAAGATGGGACCCCAGGGGGCGGCGGCGTGCCTGAATGCGGGCGCCAACGATCTCGGCGGCACCTTGATGAACGAGAGCATTTCCCGCTCGGCCGGCACCGAGCACGGCCAGGAATTTCCGCCCGAGGCCATGCAGCGGCTGATCCGTTCCCTCGGGCGCGTGCCGGAGCAACGAAGCACGCTCTACGCTCCGGTCCCGGCGGAGCGCCGCGCGGCGTCGCTGGGGGCCGCCGCGCTGGCTCCCATCGTACTGACCCCGCCACGGAAGAAGCTTGTGGCGGCTGATTAGGCCTTATGGGCTTTCGCGATCCGCGGCCATAAGGTCCTGGGCGATGCCGGATTGTTGCAGAAATGTCAGCGTCCGCGACGGCGCATGCGGCGATATCCGCAGGAAGGCAGCGAGGTCGGCGGGGTCGTCGATGTCCATCGCGATCCCGGGCTGACGGACGATAACCGGCTCTATCCCGCAGCGCCGCGCGGCGTCGAGGTGCGGGGTGAAGCTGTTGTCGCCGAAGCGCAGCGGCACCGCGTCGGGCGGAGAGCAGACGATGGCGTTGGACCCGAGATCGTCATGCGCCGGTACGATCGTGAAAGCCGGGGCGGGCCGATGCGCGGCGAGAACGGCGGTCACCTCGGCGACCGATATTCCCGGAACATCGCCGGGCAAGGTGATCATCCCCGGCCGGCCTTCCCGGGCCAATATGCGGGCGGCGGCGCTGACTGCTCCGGTGTGCCCCTCACGCGCGCCGTCGGTCACGACACGCGCGCCGTAGCGCCGGGCCAGGGACGTTGCGAGCGGGTCCACCGTGACCACCAGGATGCCGGCAAGCCGCGGGACCGCCGCCAGGGCATCGAGCACATCCTCGATCATGGCCGCTGCCAGCGCCTGACGTTGCCCGGGCGCCAGGCGAGGCGCCAGCCGCTGCTTGGCGCCCGCCAGCGCCTTGACCGGGACGACCGCCCAGATGCCGCTCATGCCGCCGGATTCCGGCGCCGCGCGCAGGGAATGGCATCCGCCGCGTCAAGCACCACGCGCGCCAATGCCTCGCGCTCGGCGAGGCTGGTCATCAGCGTGGGGGCGAGGGTCACCCGCGGGGTCAGGCCAACCGCCTCTCCGGCATCCCCGATATCGATGATGTAGCCATCAAGCAGGCTGCCATACCATTGCGCGACCGCCGCCGCGCCTGGTGCGATCCCGAGTTCGGTCATCATCTTGGCCGTCGGCCCCTTGACCGCGCGGCCGCCGATGACGGGGGACACCGCGACAACGGGCGCCGGGCACGCGGCGAGGGCCTGTCGCATCCCCGCTACCGCCAGGATCGGCTCGATGCTGATGAACGGGTTAGATGGACAGATGATCACCGCGCGCAGCCGCTCGCTGCGCAACGCAGCCAGAACATCGGGCTGCGGGCATGCGCTCTCCGCGCCGGCGAAAACGAGTTCGCTGATGACCGGGCGGCAGCGCAGGCGCACGAAGTAATCCTGGAAGTCCAGCCAGCCCTCGTCCGTGTTCAGCCGGGTGCGCACGGGGTCGTCGGTGGCCGGCAGCACACGCGGGCCAACCCCGAGCCGGCGGCAGAAATCGGCGGTGATTTCCGCGAGCGTCTCGCCCCGCCGCAGCCGATGGGTGCGCTCGACATGGACGGCCAGGTCGCGGTCGCCGAGCCGGAACCAGTCCTCGCCGCCAAGCGCGGCCAGCGTTTCCATGAACGACCAGGTCTCGTCGCGCCGTCCCCAGCCCAGTTGCGTGTTGTCCAGGCCGGCGAGCGTGTACATCAGGGTATCGATGTCGGGCGAAACATGCAGTCCCAGGTGCTCGAAGTCGTCACCGGTATTGGCGACGATGAGCAGGTTGTCAGCCCCCACGATCCGGCTCAGCCCGAGCGCGAGCTTGGCGCCGCCGATGCCGCCGGACAGGGCGACGACGCGGTCCCGTGTCATCGGAACAGATCTTCCTGGGCCGGGCGAACGATGCTGGCCGCTGTCGACTCAGGGGCGGACCAGCGCAATCCGCGGACGCGAACCACCGGCCGCGCCTCGTCCGCCTGGCCCATCAGCAGCGACGCCGCCGCGGCGATCTCGTCGGCAAAGCCGATGATGCTGACTTCGAGCGTGCGGCCGAACAGGTCCGGCCGTCCGCGCAGATCGACCAGCGCCGGCAGCCCCGCCGCCCCGATGGCGACCCCGGCGGTGCCACGCCGCCAGGGCCGGCCAAAGCTGTCGTTGATGATCACCGCGACCTCGACGCCCGTCAGCATGGCCAGCCGGCGCCGCAGTTCCGCGGCACTCCGGTCGGGATTCTCGGGCAGCAGCAACACGCGGTGGGTGCCATCCGGAGGCGCCACGTTGGAGTGATCCACGCCGCCGTTTGCCATGATGAAGCCGAGCCTGTGCTCGACGATCAGCAACCCGGGCCGCTGGCGCACGACGCGAACCGACTCCGACAGGATGACCTCCACCAGCCGCGGGTCCTTGCCGATATCAGCGGCGAGTTCCATGGCCCGCGGCGAAGGCACGATGGTCGCGAGGTCGACCATGCGCCCTTCGGCCTTCGACACGATTTTTTGCGCCACGACGATCACGTCCCCGGCGCACAACGTCATGCCGTTCGGCTCGAGGGAGGCCGCCACCAGCCCGGCCAGGTCGTCGCCTGCCCGCACCATCGGCAAGCCATGAACGGCGATGATCTGCAGAGCCGTCATGCATCCGCTCGATTTTCGTCGGGTGTGCCAAACCGCCGGCGCAGGCGGGGCAGCACGTGCTCGGCGTACAGCCGGAGGAACCGTTTCTGGTCCGGTCCCGGGGCATGGAACACCAGGTGCGTGAAGCCCAGATCTACGTAATATCCGATCCGCTCGACATGCTCGTCGGCATCGGTCGAGACGATCCAGCGGCTGGCCGCCCGCTCCGCCGACAGGCCGGCGGCAAGGCGCTCCATCGCATCCGGCGTTTCGACGGAAATCCTCTCCTCCGGTGTCAAGGCGAGAACCGCCCAATGCCTGGTGTCCTGCACGGCGCGGTCCCTGTCCGTATCGAACGACACCTTGACCTCGATCATCCGGGTGTAGTCGCGCGATTTCGGGCCAGCCAGGCTTAGCCCTTCCACGACTTTCGGCAACACCGTCTCGGTGTAGAGTTCCGCTGCCTTGCCGCTGGTGCAGATCAGGCCGTCGCCCATCCGGCCCGCATATTTCGCGATGAGCGCGCCCGCGGCGGCGATATAGATCGGCACCGGCGTCGCGGGCCGGTCATAGAGGGTGGCACTCCGCGTGCGGTAATACTGCCCTTCGAAGGTCACCCGTTCCTCGGTCCACAGGCGGCGCATCAGGGTCACGGCTTCACGCAGGCGTGCGAACCGCTCCTTGAAGTCGGGCCAGGTCATGCCCGTCGATGGCACCTCGTTGAGCGACTCCCCGGTGCCGATGCCGAGCACGACCCGATCGGGAAACATGACGCCGAGGGTGGCGAAGGCCTGTGCCACCACGGCGGGATGATACCGAAAGGTCGGGGTCAGCACGCTGGTGCCGATGGTGATCCGCGACGTTCTCGCTCCCAGGGCGCCCAGCCAGGCCAGCGAGAAGGGGGCGTGGCCATCATGATGCTTCCAGGGCTGGAAATGGTCGCTGATGAAGACCGAGTCGAAGCCCAACCCCTCCGCGAGGCAGGCGAATTCGAGCAACTCCAGGGGGCCGAATTGCTCAGCCGACGCCTTATATCCCAGTTTGAGCATGAGCCATCCTCCGACGCGGGCGCCGGAAGCGTAGCGCAAACAGTTGTCTGGGGCGACGGCCTGTTCTCGCATAGGATCGCGAGCACCCGGTCTGGTCCAGAAGGAGCGCGTCGATGGAACTCGGTATCACCTTGCCATTGATCGACATCGGTGGCGATCCGGCGACGATCCGCATCTTTGCGCAGGCGGCGGAAGCGGCCGGCTATGATCACCTTGCCGCCCCCGATCACGTTCTCGGGGTCAACGTTGCCAGCCGGCCGGATTGGGGAGACCGCAACACGTCGGCCGACCTGTTCCACGATCCGTTCGTCCTGTTCGGATTCTTGAGCGGCTGCACCACCAGGATCGGATTTTCGACCCAGGTGCTCATCCTGCCGCAGCGGCAGACCGTGTTGGTCGCGAAGCAGGCAGCCAGTCTCGACGTGTTGTGCGGGGGCCGGTTCCGGCTGGGGGTGGGAATTGGCTGGAACGAGGTGGAGTTCGTTGGCCTGAACGAGGACTTCCACAACCGTGGACGGCGCTCGGAGGAGCAGGTGCAGGTCATGCAGGCGCTCTGGGCCGAGCCGCATGTCAGCTTCAAAGGGCGCTGGCATGAGATCGATGACGCCGGCATCAATCCGTTGCCGACGCGCTGCCGCGTGCCGATCTGGTTCGGCGGGCATCACGATCTGACGCTCCGGCGGATCGCCAAATGGGGCGATGGCTGGATGATGCTGGCCTATCCCGCCGACGACAGCGCGAAGGCGGCGTTCGCCAGCTTGCGCGCCTATGCCGAACAGGAAGGCCGTGACCCCGCCAGCCTCGGCATCGAGGTCTGGGTGTCCACCGGGACCGGCGACGAGGCGACCTGGCGCGAGGAGTTCAACTTCTGGAAGAATGCCGGTGTCACTCACATCACGCTGAACAGCGCCTACCAGCGCAACCACCACCAACGCATCGCCTCGCGCTCATTGCAGGGCCATCTGGCCGCGCTCCATCGCTACCGCGATGCCGTCGGTGATCTGCTGTAGACGGACGTAATCGCGTTTAGCCCATTGTTTGCGTAGAGGTCGGCTCGATCTCGAAGATGACGCGCACTTCGCCGGGTTGGCTGAACGGGTATTTGTCTTTCCCAAGATATTTCTTCGCCAGCGCGTCTATGTGTGTGCTCGCGCCCTCTTCGATCACGCGTTCGACCCGGCCGCGGATCTGGATGTAGCGATAGGGATTATCAGGGTCCAAAATCGACAGCGCTACCCGTGCTCCTTCCTGCATATTGCGAGTCTTCACGCGTCCCCTGGCCGAGTTCACACGGATCTTCCCGTCCTTATAGTCGAACCAAACCGGCGTTACCTGTGGGGATCCATCGCGCATGACCGTGGCGAGGTTGGCGAAGGCCTTTTTCTGCTGGAGCAGGTCAAGATGATCGGCGGGAATTTCCACCATGGCTACCTCTTTTCATTGGGCGTCGGTCGTGGGGTCACTTTTCGCCGGCAAGCCGTCCGAACCCGAGTATCACGCCAACCGCGGCCCCTGAACAGTACAACGAAAGTTGGCTGCCAGCCCGTCGGTTGAGAATCCGCGCACGTTCACGCATCGATATTCCCCTTTCAGGGGCTGCCGTTGGACCGATTTGGCCATTATGGGTATCGGCGCGGGGCAGGGCCCCACCAGGACTTCAGCGGGGCCGGCGAATTCAAATCTTGGTGTTGCTTTGGTGCCGGTGTGCCGTCGGCGCGGCATGCGCGGAGAACGGCCCATCCGGCTATTGCACTTCGCTTTGTGTTAGTACAATAGGTCTATCGACCCGGGGCAGCGCATGGCCCGGAGGGTCCGAGGAAGGCATCCTGATGGCGGAGTCAACGGTTCTGCGGCTCCGCGCGAAACTCGGCAACAGATAGAAGTTCGCTGCCAGCGTCAGGATCTTTCGCGAGCAACCGGCTCGCGCGACAGCGGCAGTTTGGTCTCACGCGCTCGATCGAGATGGCCGCGCAGGAAGGCGACAGCGTCGTCCCGGCGCCCCGCTTCCAGCAGGTCGAGAAGGCGCAGGTGATCCTTGCACTCCTGGACCAGCCGGGTGCGCTCCTTGTGGGCACGATACTCGATCAGGCGACGCACCCGGTTGACCCGCCGCAGCCCGTCCAGCAGGAAGGCGTTGCCGGATGCGGCGACGATGGTCTCGTGGAACTGGGCGCCGATCTGGAAAGTCTCGGCGCGGGAATAGAGCAGGATGCCGCCGGCCAGCATCGCCTCCTGCTGGGCACGGGCGCGGGCGAAGGCAGCCGCATCGACGGTGTAATCCGGCTCCATCAGCGCGGCCGGCTCGATCACCAGGCGGAAGCGGTAGCTCTGCTCGTAAGAGGCGGGCGAGTTGAGCATGGGCTGGAATTCCCAGCCGCGGCCTGGAAGCCTGTCCAACCAACCCTCGCGCGTCATGCGCGCCAGCAGCCGCATCAGCCGTGCCCGCGTCACGCCATAGCGGCGCATCAGTTCGGTCTCGGTGAAACGGATATCCAGGCGCCCGGCGACCCGGTCCTCGGCGATCTCGAAATACAGCGGGTCGTCGTCTTCCGGCGGCGCGGCGACGGGTGCGCCGTTGGCCAGACGCGCCGACGTCTGCTTCAGGAAGAAGCCGCGGTTCGGCTTGCACTCGACGATGTCCATCTCCTCGAGATGGCGCAGTGCCATGCGGACCGGGGTGCGGGAAACCCGGAACGCATCGGCCAGCGCCTGCTCGCGCAGGTGGCTGCCCACCGGCATGTCATGGAGCTTGGCGTATTCGATGATGTGCGCGGCAAGCCGTGCCGGCAGCTTTGGTGATCCAGCCCCATCCGCCTCGCTCATCTCGCCTGACACGATTCCGTCCTCGCTCCGTCAATCGTGCGCCGCCACGGTCCGCGCCACGCGCTCGCCGAACGCCTTGCAGCCCATGGTACCGCCGAGATCCCGGGTGCGCGACGCGGGATCCTCCAGCACCTTGTCCACCGCCGCCTCCATGGCCATCGCGGCGTTCACCAGCGCTTCCGTCTTGTGGTAGTTGCCCATCCACTGGAGCATCATGGCCACCGAGAGGATCATGGACGTGGGATTGGCGATGTCCTTGCCGGCGATCGTTGGCGCCGACCCGTGCTGGGCCTGCGCGCAGCAGATCGTGTCGCTGGCCATGATGGACCCGGCAAGGCCGAGGCTGCCCGACAATTCGCTGGCCATGTCGGAAAGTATGTCGCCGTAGAAGTTGGTCGCGACGATCACGTCGAAGCGCTCCGGCTCCCTGACGATGTGTGCGGTGGAAGCATCGACCAGCAAGTCGTCGAGCTGAACCTCCGGGAATTCCCTGGCGACGTGGCGCACCGCTTCGAGGAACAGGCCATCGGTCATGTGGAAGCTGTTCGCCTTGTGGATGGCGGTGACCTTCTTGCGGCGGCGCATCGCCCACTCGAAGGCCCGGCGCGCGATGCGTTCGCTGCAGTGGCGGGTGATCTTGCGGATCGACAGCGCCATGTCCGGGCTCGGCATCATTTCGGCCCAGCCCCGGGTCATGTTACGGTCGGGGTAGAAGCCCTCCGTCGCCTCCCGCATGATGACCAGGTCCATCGACCGGCCCTCGCGCATGTTGCTCTGGAGGAACGGCCGGGTGCGCGCCGGGCGGACGTTGGCGTACAAATCCAGGCCGACGCGGAAGCCGGCCGACACGTTGCGTCCGCCCTGCTCGGGCGCCGGGTAGTCGGCGTGCGACTGGGTGCCAAGGATGACGCCGTCATAGGTCCTGGCGTGCTCCAGCACCTCCTGGCGAAGGGTGGTGCCGTATTTCTCGAGGCTGGCGAAGCCAACGACGTCGTAGTCGCAGGTCAGACCGAGGCCGAACGCCTGGTTCGCCGCCGCCAGCACGTCCGTGGACGCGCCGACGATTTCAGGTCCGATGCCGTCGCACGGCAGCACAATCAGGCGCATTTTCCGACCTCCCGGGAGCGTTCTCGGACGACGCGGGCCATCCGCGCGGCCGGAATATGGCGCCCATGATTGTATCAGTCAACCGAATAATACAATCGATGACGTCGAGCGTTCCACTGCGCCGCTCGCCGTGGCGGCCGTGACTTCCGGACCGATGCCATTTCCCTTCGGCACGTCGGCGTCGATCATGATCCGATCGCTGCCTTCCTGTTGACGATCAATCCTGCTTCAGCACCAGGCGGAGCAGCAGTGCAAGCAACGCCGAGAAGGCGATCAAAGCGGCCATGAGCAGCAGGCCGATGTCGAACGATCCGGTGACATCCTTGAGCCAACCCATGACCACGGGGCCGAAGAATCCGCCCAGCGTGCCGATGGAGTTGATCAGCGCCAGCCCGCCGGCGGAACCCAGGCCGGCCAGGAAGCGCGGCGGGATCGACCAGAAAATGCCGCGCGCCGCGGCGATGCCGATGGTCGCCACGCAGACCCCGATGAACGACGCCGTGAGCGAGGAGAACACCACCGCGGTCACCAGCCCGACCGCGCCCACCAGGCAGGCGATGATGAGGTTGGCGCTGCGCTTGCCCGTCCGGTCCACGTGGCCCGACCACAGCGCCATGGCGATGCACCCGAACAGGTACGGGATCGCCGCCAGCCAGCCGATCGCCGTCGCCGAGAGGTCGTGTCCCTTGAGGATGAGCGGCAGAAAAATGGCCACGCCGTACGAGCCGATGGTGAAGCCGAACTGGATGCCGGCGAGCATCAGCACGCGCCAGTCCGTCAGCGCCGCCCAGAAGCTGTGAACGGGTCGGACGCGTCGTTCGGCTGCCACGGCCTGCGCGATCGCGGTGCGTTCGGCGGCGGTCAGCCAGCCCGCCTCCTCCGGCCGGTCCGACAGCATGAACAGCAGCGCGAAGCCGACGCCAACGGCCGGCAGGCCCTCGGCGATGAACAGCCACTGCCAGCCGGCCAGGCCGAACACACCGCTCAGTTGCAGGCATGCCACGGAAAGCGGCCCGCTGAGCATCGAGGCCAGCGCAACCGACATCTGGAACCACGACAGGATGCGGGACCGGTAGTGCGCCGGGAACCATGCCGCGAGCAGGAACATCCCGCCCGGCGTGAAGCCCGCTTCGGCAGCGCCGAGCAGGAAGCGCATGCTGTAGAAACTGTCGGGGCCGGTGACCAGCGCGGTCAGCGCGGACAGAATCCCCCAGGTGATCATGATCCGGGTCAGCCAGCGCCGCGCGCCGACCCGGTACATGATCCAGCAACTCGGCACTTCGAGCCCGCAGTAGCTGATGAACAAAAGCCCCGCGCCCCAGCCGAACTGCGTGTTCGTCAGGCCGAGGTCATGGTTCATGCTGACCGCGGCGAAGCCGACGTTGGTGCGGTCGATGTAGGCCAGGATGAACGCGACCATCAGGATCGGCACCAGCCGCACGATGGCCTTGCGGAAGGCGCGGCGGGTGAGGGCGTCGTCCGCCGGGGCGACGATCGGATGGTCGGCGGTCGTGGTGCTCATGGGTTTCTCCTGGACGTCGCCAGCGCTCTTCGGCGCTGCTTCTTGCGGCCCTACACGGCTTGGTCGAGCGGGTGCCCGATCATCGCCGGCAACGGCACGCCAAGGCGCTCTCCGATCGCGCCCAGTTGCGCGCGGATGGTCTCGGTCAGCGGAATGCCGGAACGCGCCCGTCGCGTGGCCTCGCGCTCCTCGGGCTCGCCCGGGATCAGGATCTCGTCGAACCCCTGGGCCTTGGGCAATGCCTTGGTGCGCTCGACGAAGTCGTCCATCCGCCGGTCGTATTCCGCGCGCGGCATGAACAGATCGGGCCGGAGGGCGAAGAACAGGTGGCCGACGTTCTGCGGTTCGGAGTGGTCGAAATACAGGCTCTTGACCCGGCCGGCGTAATTGGCGCCGGTCAGCACGCCGGACAGCAGGTCCATCAGCATGGACAGCGCCGAGCCCTTGACGCCGCCGAACGGCAGGCAGACCCCCGCGAACGCCTGCGCTGCGTCGGTGGTGGGCGCGCCGTCGGCATCGAGCGCCAGGCCGAGCGGAATCGGCGTCCCGTGCGTCGCGGCCAGCCGGATCTTGCCGCGCGCGATCACCGTCATCGCCATGTCCAGCACGTAGTCCGCCCCCTCGCCGCCGGGCAGCCCGGCCGCCAGGGGGCTGGCGCCCAGATACGCGGTGCGGCCGCCCCAGGCCGGGATGGCGGGGGATGAGTTCGTCATGGCCAGCGCGATGTAACCCTTCTCGATGGCCTGCATGACGTACAGCGCCGCCATGCCGAAGTGGGTGCTGCGGCGGACGCCGACCAGGCCGATGCCGCTCCCGGCGGCCAGCGCCACGGCTTCGTCCATGGCGCGGTGGGCGGCCAGGAACCCCATTCCGTCGTCGCCGTCCACCAACCCGACCGCGCCGGCGACTTTCTGGAAGGTGATGTCCGGCTGTGCCTTCACGACCCCGCGCACCAGCCGCTCGAGGTACATCGGGATGCGGGAAACGCCATGGGAATCGATGCCGCGCAGGTTTGCCGCCACCAGGTCGCGGCCGATGACCACCGCGTCCGCCTCCCGCAGCCCCACCCCGGCGAAGACGGACGCGGCGAACGCCGACAGGGCGTCCGCGGCGATGAATGCGATGGGCTCGGTCATGGCTGCCTCCTTTGCCGGTGCGGCAAGTTGCATCTCTGCGCTCCGCAGCGCAATCGCTCGCTGCCCCGCCGAGCGCCCCATGGCAGGCCCAGCCGACCGTTTCGATCGGGCGGCCATCCGCCACGCCTGCGGTTCAGGTCAACCCATACACGTCGCATGCCGTCTTTTCGAACAGCGCCGCCTTCTCGTCGGCCGAGGCGGCTGAGGCAATGCGCTTGAATGCGTTCCAGACCGTGAGATAGCTGCAGGATTGCTTGTCCGGCGGAAAATTGCTTTCGAACATCGCGCGCTTCGCACCGAAGCTCTCGATGCAGGTTTCGATGTAGGGTCGCCAGCCCGCGGCAAGCTCCGCGGAAGACGGCGGCCTGTCCCGAAGATGGAAGTCGAAGCCGAAATGCATCATGCCGAGCCCGCCAAGCTTGACCGACACGTTCGGGCACGACGCCAGTTCCTGCATGTACTTCGCCCACACCGCCATGTACTCCGCCCGGTGCCCGGCATAGGGCCCGACGCAAATCGGGCCGCCGCAATGGTTGAGCACGATCCGGGTGCCGGGCAGGGCGCGCGCCAATGCGGTCAGTTCGGGAATCTGTGTGAAGTAGATCCACACATCGAAGACGAGGCCGAGTTCGCCGAATTGCGCCACACCTTCGCGGAAGGTCGCATCCAGCATTCTCCCGGGCGCCACTTTGGTGGTGACGTACCGGCTGATTTCCTCGTGCGGATCCCACGGCATGCTGAAACGAACGCCGCGCACGAGGCCACCCCCGGCCGCGATTTCGGCCTCCAGCACCGGGCGCACCCGCGCTCCCAGGGTGAGGTCCGCATGAGCCACCATTCCCGCCGCAATGCGCGTCGGACCGTAGTTCCCCGACGCGCTCATGGCGGCGATGCCACGGACGAATTCGACCTCGCCAACCGGCCGCATCGCCTCCGGTCCGGTCGCGCGGTACATCGCTCGGCATTGTTCGAACACGGTCTTGACGATCCTGTGACCGGCAGAGAGATCGGCCAGCAGTTCGTCTAACAAATAGCGCCCGCGATCCGAATCCCAGAAATGGTGGTGCGAATCGACGATGGGCAATTCGGGTTCCAGCACTTCCTCGGGCTGCTGCAGTGCCAGCCAGGCGCCGAGCGATTCGGCATCGCGGTAATCGCCGCCTCGATAGACGTAAGCCATCCTGTCCTCCCATGCCTGTGACGTTCGCTGCTCCGGGTCCACCCGACCTAGCCAGCCAACGGTCGAGCGGTGGCGGCACCGTCGTCAGGCAGGACGATCGGGGAGTTGGGGATCACCACCAGGTACATCACCGCCGCAACCACCGCGATGACCGCACCGGTCAACAGGGCGGGGATGAAGCTGCCGGTCGCCTGGACGACGAAGCCGGTCACCGTCGGCGCCATGGCGCCGCCGAGATAACCGCCGAAATTCTGCAGTCCACCCAGGGAGGCCGTGCAATTCACGGGCGCCGTCACGGCGATCATGCCCCAGGACTGCCCGGTGGCGCACGCGGCAAAGAACAAGGTGGCGGAGATCGCGGCGACCGCCACCACGTCGGACGGCGCTTCCGCGGCCAGGACGGTGCAAGCGGCTCCCGCCAGCAGGCCGACGACCACCGGAATACGGCAACTGTTCATCGGGGACATGCCGCGGGCGATCAACCGTTCGGCGATCCAGCCGCCCGCGATCGTGCCGAGCAGCCCGAACACGTACGGAATCGCCGCCACGACGCCGACCTTGGCGACACTCATGTGCCGCTCGATTTCCAAATAACCGGGCAGCCAGGCCAGATAGATCCAGCCCAGGTAAACGATGCCGCCGTAGCCGACCAGTAGGCCCCAGGTCGCGCGGAAGGCGAACAGGCCACGCCAATCCGCGAAGCGAACGGGCTGACGGGTCGCGACGTCGCCATCTTCCGACAGGTACTGCCGTTCCTCGTCGTCCGCGCCGAAGTCGCGGACGTCGCGATAAGCCGCAAACCACACCACCGCCGCGAGTACGCCCGCAATGCCGAGGACCACGAACATCCAGCGCCAGCCGAAGGTGAGCATCAGCCATGTCAACAGCGGCGGCGCAATCAGCGGCCCGATCGAGGACGGCGCCGAACAGCAGATGCCGGTAGGGAGGCTGCGGTGTCTGATGCCGTGCCATTCGCGGATCACCCGCACGGCACTGGTGAAGGTCGGCGCCTCTCCCACGCCGAGCATCACGCGGGCCACCACGAACTGGGTCATGGTACTCACGAAGCCCACGGCGGCCTGCGCCACTGACCACACGATCAGGGCCCAGGTCAGCAGGTGACGCGGCCCGATGCGATCCACCAAGGCGCCGCCCGGCAACTGGCAGAACGCATAGGCCCACGCGAAAGCTGAGAGCAGCAGCCCCATCTCGGCGATCGACAGGCCCATGTCCTGCCGGATCAGCGGATTGGCGACCGAGAGCGCCGAGCGGTCAAGGAAGTTGACGACTCCGATGAACAACAACAGCACCACCGCCCGCAGTTGCTGCTGCCGGATCCTCGGCGGAATTCCCGACGTGCTGGACATCCTTCTCCTCCCTGGCATTTTTCATCCGGCGCGCTGACGTCAGTCCGGTATGATCAGGTCGACCAGTGGCCCATGCTGCTGTCCACCGTACATGTCACCGTCTTCCAGGTCCCCCTGTATGTAGGGGCGGGGTATCGAGATCTTGATGGCGCAGGCCGCGTCGTACTCGATGAACTTCACTTCGTTCTCAGAGACTTTATAGAGCTTTGCAAAGCTCTGCCTGGTCAGCACGTTCGACGCCAGCACGCGCCGGTACGTCTTCTCGTCCGCGAACATGACATCGAAGGTCAGATTGAACGCGCCCGCATTTTTTGACCGTATCAGTTTGGCCAGTTCGCCCAGGGTAGCCATGGTCAAACCTCCATCAATTCAGTGCGGAACATCTCCAGCGGATGCTCCGGCGTTACGACGTGGTTCAGGTTGAACCGGAACACTTCGCCGATGTTGACATTCGCGGGTCCCATCGGAAAGGCCAGGCCGCTGATCAGGCCGCTCCATTCGGGGATCGGGTAGTGCAGGGCGAAGTGGGCGAATGTCTTGGCCATCGCATCCGTGGTGGATTCGTCCGGCGTGGTCAGAGTGAACAGAATGCAAACCTCGTGGCCGATCTCGTGGGCCAGCGGCTCCAGCTTGCCCATCACGCCATCCCGGCCATAGACCCGGGCGTGGATGCTGTAGTCGTTGGGACCGACACGCCCCCCGAAGATCTCCTGCACTCGGGCGGCGAAGCGATTGCGCATGGCATCGAGCCACTCGTCGAGGTGCCGCAGGATGTAGGGCTCGCGGACACCGCCGATGATGATGGCCTGGTAGCCGACGCTTTCGGTGCCTTCCAGCTTGATCGTCAAACGATCGGACTTGATGAACTGCGAGCCGTAGACACGGACCGCCCGGTCGTCGATGGCCTCGTAACGGCATCCGCGGCAGTCGATCGTGCCGTCGGGCTCGGGAATCAGGAATGGGTCATCGTTCTCGTACATCGTGTGGGACGCGACGCTTTGCGGGCTGCAGCGGCTGTCCAGATCCATCGGCTCGATGTCGAAGTGGTCTTCCCGCACCCAGGCCATGATGCTGTCCGGACGCCTGCGGGTGACCACGCAGGCCGTGCCGCATTCCAGGATCTTGGCCGCGTGCCAGACCGGGCCGGCGGGGGCGCCCTTCATCAGCGGCACGGCGGCGAACAGGGCGGTATCGGTGGAACGACCACAGAGCACGATATCCGCACCCTTCTCGACCGCGTCCTCGATCGGCCCATGTCCCATCATTCCGACGATGTGTGCGGAGCGGTCGATGATCGCCTCGCTGATCGGCGGCGCCGGGTGCAGCGGCGTGATTCGCCCCTCGCGGTAACGCCGCTTCAGGTATTCCTTGTCCTGCTCGCTGCGGACCGTGGCCAGACGGAACTTCAGCCCTTCCTCCCGCGCGATCTCCTTCGTGATGTCCAGCATCCAATCCACGCCGGCGTCGCCGCCCGCGAAGCCGCAGGAGCCAACGATCAGCGGCACATTGATCTGGTTGCGCCCCAGCATCATCAGGCGCATGTCCCTTTTCACGCCCGGGCGAGAGAAATGCGGCTTGCCGCTGCCCAGGTGGATTGGTCCCGCATCGGTCGAGCCGCCGTCGCATGCGATGACATGCGGCTCGAGCGAGATGCCCCGGGCGAAAGACGATTCCATGAAGCCCGAGCCGATCTGGCCCGACGCTGACAATATTCTGATCTCGGTCACTAACGATCCTCCCTATTTGGCAAGACGGAGCGCACTTATCGTCCCGCCCGATGGGTCACAGACCCGCATGAAGCCCTTGTGGTGCGGCGCCCAAAGCGTCCTTTTGTTGGCGCTCATCGGTCGCGCCAACAGGAAACCAATGTACAAACATGTGGAGAGCCTGATGCCAGGCAAGCAAGCCCGGGCCGATCGCGGGTGTTTCGGCCAGCCACGGTGACGCTGCCCAACATTCATCGTAGTCACGTTCCCAGAGGGACTTGTGGCAATCATCAAAGGCTGTATAGTCAGGTACTGCTACTTGGGTAGCCCGTCAAGTGTCAGGCCGACAGCCCGCCCGCCCGACCGAGCCTGTCGATCCGCCCACGCCGCTGTATCAGCAAGTCCGGCGCAGCACTCGCGCCCGCATTTTCGCCGGTCCTGTGCGGGCGCTCGATATTTCCCGGCGACGTATGCACCGACGATGTGTTGGGGCAGCCCTTGCCGGCTTCCGGCTCGTCGCGAAGCGGTAGCGGGCCGCCTCCGATGAAACGAGAGGAATAAGGAGAAGTCATGGTTTATGCTCCATTCTATGCTCCTCCACAGGAGATCAAGACCGAAGTGTTTGCCCGCCTGCCGGAACACCTGCGGGTCAAGGACCGCTGGTCCGGCTGGGCATTCGGAAAAGGCAACGACTTCCTGCACTCCTTTCTCGAAGGGCCGTCGTTCGACCGCGCGGGTAACCTGCTGGTGGTTGACATTCCCTATGGTCGCATTCTGAGCATCTCGCCCAAGGGCGAATGGTCGGTCGTCACCGAGTATGACGGATGGCCGAACGGGCTGAAGATCCATCGCGACGGGCGCATTTTCATCGCTGATCATCAGCGGGGAATCATGCAACTCGACCCCGGCACCGGCACGGTCACGCCGGTCCTGGAAAAGGTGCGGCGGGAGGGGTTCAAGGGCACCAACGATCTGCTTTTCGCCGCCAACGGGGATCTCTATTTTACCGACCAGGGGCAGACCGGCCTGCAGGATCCGAGCGGCCGGGTCTATTGCCTGCGCGGCAATGGACAAGTGGATTGCCTGCTGCAGAATGTGCCGAGCCCGAACGGGCTGGCGCTCTCGCCCGATGAAAAGACCCTGTTCCTGGCCGTAACGCGCGCGAATCAGATCTGGCGCGTGCCGCTGCATCCGGATGGGTCGACATCGAAGGTGGCGGCGTTCATCACCCTTACGGGCGGGCTGGCCGGGCCGGATGGGATAGCGATGGATGAGCAAGGGGGGCTAGCGGTCGCGCATTGCGGCCTCGGCACAGTTTGGCTGTTCGACCGGTTGGGCGAACCGCGGTACCGCATCCGCTCCTGCGAGGGCATTTCGACGACAAACCTCGCCTTCGGCGGCCCAGACAACCGTTCCCTGTTCATCATCGAGTCCGACAGCGGCACGATCCTGCGTGCCGAAGTGCCGGTAGCCGGACAGGTCATGTATTCGCACCGGTAGCGGCTCCGGCCAGGTCATGGTGTTAAGACCAGGGGCGGTGAACGATCCCTGAAACGATGAAGGAGGAACGTTTCATGTCTTACAGGCGCGGTTGGGTGGCTCTCATGCTTTTTTGCATGACGCTGATTAACTATATCGACCGCGCAACGCTCTCCTTCGCGATCTTCCCGATCTCGCGAGAATTCAATCTGTCGCCTGTCGCGCAGGGCTATTTGTTTTCGTCTTTCATCTGGTCGTACACTCTCTGCGTGATTCCGATGGGTCTGCTGGTGGACCGCTTCGGGGCAAAGCGGGTCGTGGGCATCGGCATGGGTGTGTGGTCGCTTGCGACCATGTGCACGGGGCTGACATCCAGCTTCGCAGCCATGCTCACCACCCGCCTGGTTATGGGTGGTGGCGAGGCCTCCACGAATCCCTCCGGGGCGCAGGTTATCCGTGAATGGATCCCGGCGCGCGAACGCGGCGTGCTGAATGCGTGCTTCAATGGCGGCGGCTATGCTGGCCCGGCGCTCTGCGCCTTGGCTGCCGGACCGATTATCGGCGCATTCGGGTGGCCCGCTCTGTTCTTCATTGCCGGCGGCATCGGCTTTGTGTGGCTGGTGGTGTGGCTGGTCATGTTTGGCGCGCCTGAAGCTGTCTCGTGGTTATCGGAGCCGGAGCGGCAGATCATCTTGACGCAACGTACCGGTGGACGCATCGCGACGTCGGGTCCGCGGTCGGGTTTGCTGGGGCTGCTGCTGAGCGGCCCGACCTTGGCGGGGCTGGGGCTGTCGATGGGCTGCAACGTCTATTCGCTCTACGTGTTTCTGACCTGGGTGCCGAGTTACCTGCGGACCACCCGGGGCCTCAATCTGAACAGTACCGGGCTTTACACCGCCGTCCTCTACGGCACGGCTCTGATCGTCAGCCTCGCGGCGGGCAGGCTCAGCGACCGCCTGCTGCACCGCAAGGATGTGGCGCAGGGGGACCGACGCAACCTGATTGCCTGCACGCTGGGGCTGGCAGCCATTGTCCTGTTCGTGCCGTTGATCGACAGCCTGCCGATCCTGATCGTGCTGCTGGCCCTGTCCCTGGCCGGAATCGCCACCACCACGGCGCAGATCTTCTCGCTGGTGAACGATTTGCTGCCGAATCGGAGTGACATCGGCGTAGCGATGGGGTTCGTCATCGTTGGCGGCAATGTGTTCGGCATGCTGGCCCCCATCGTGACGGGTTACGTCATCGCAATTTCCGGTGCCTATAGCTGGGCCTTCATCATCGCCGGTGGCCTGTTGGGGGTCGGCATGTTGTCCATGCTGGTCCTGACCCGGCAACCGATTGGCATGCCGTGGCGCCGTTCGGCCGCGGCTCCGCGCTGGCTCGGCGCGTCGCCAGGACCCCCGCGCCGACGCAGGGGAAGGCGCTGAATTCGCGCGATAAACGGAAGTTTTTTGCAGGACCCCGATCGGCACCCCACCCAGAACCAATTTACCCCTTCAGGATCAAGGCGTTGTGGCATGTCAACGCGAGGGTCCCGCTACGGGGTCGGCGCCAACATCGGCGAAATCCCGCACCGGGACTGAGAAAGAAAAGCGCGCCTACTGCTTGAGGCCAGTGCCGGCGATGCCCTGGACGAACAGGCGCTGGCAGAACAGGAACAGGATCAGCATCGGCGTGAGCGCGATGACGGCGAGCGCCATGATGCTGTTCCAGTCCGGGTTGGGATCGCCCTTGAGGTAGTTGAGGCCGACTTGCAGCATGAACTTGGCCTGATCGGTGAAGACCACCAGGGGCCAGGCAAAGTCGTTCCAGCGCCAGACCACGGCGAACACCAGCAGCACGCCGATCAGCGGCTTGCAGAGCGGCAGCACGATCCTGATGAAGATGCCAAGCTCCGAGGCCCCGTCGAGCCGGCCGGCTTCGATGAGCTCGTCGGGAATGGTAAGCATGAACTGCCGCGTCATGAAGATGCCGAACGCCTCGGCGCAGCGCGGCAGGATCACGCCCCAGTTCGAGTTCAGCAGATGGAACCAGGAGAGCACGAAGAACTCCGGCACCATGATGACCTGGATGGGCACCATGATGGTGCTCAGGAACACCACGAACAGAACGTCGCGACCCCAGAACCGCAGCTTGGCGAAGGCATAGCCCGCCAACAGGCTGAGCGAGACCGTGATCGCCGAGGAGATGGCCGCAACGACAGCGGTGTTCTCGATCCAGCGAAGTACCGGATAGCTCTCGAACAGGGTCCGGAAGCCCTCGAGGCTGGTCCGCGAAGGCCAGATCGGCGCGGCCAGATTGAAGATCTCGGTCTTTGGCCGGAAGGACATCACGAACATCCAGTACAGCGGGACAAGCATGATGACGGAGCCGACGACGAGGCCGAGCGTGATGAGGAGGGTACCCCAGGAGGGTTTGCCGCGCATGCGCCCCTCCCGCCTAGGCCGACACTTCTGACCGACGCGAAGTGGCCCAGCGCACGATCGTGAAGAACAGGATGAGCGCGAACAGCGCCATGCCGATCGCGCAGGCGTAGCCCATCTCCGAGGTCTGGAACGCCATGTTGTAGATGTACTGGACCAGCACGATGGTCGAATAGCCCGGTCCCCCGCCGGTCATGACGAAGATCAGGTCGAACACGTGGAACGAGTAGATGACGCAGATGATGGTCAGGAACAACGTCGTCGGGCGCAGCATGGGAATGGTGACGGTGAAAAACAACTGCAGCTTGTTGGCGCCGTCGATGCGTGCGGCCTCGTAGAGCGCGGCGGGAATGGTCTGCAGCGCGGCGAGATAGATGGTCATGCAGAACCCCAGGCGCAGCCAGATCGTCGTCAGGATCAATGAGACCATCGACCAGCGCGGCGAGGACAGCCAGTTGACCGGCGCGACGCCGATGAAAATCAGCAGCCTGTTGAGCAGCCCGTAGTTGTCGTTGAAGATCCAGGTGGCAGCGAGCGCCGTGACGACGGCTGAGACGACCACCGGCAGGAAGAAGACGCTGCGGAAAATGCTGCGCCCGCGCATCGGCCGATTGAGCGCGCTGGCCAGCAGGAGCCCGGCCCCGATGCTCAGCGGCACGGTTCCCGCCACATAGACCAGCGTATTGCGCAACGCGAACCAGAACACATGGTCGTTGCCCAGGCGGACGAAATTCGCCACGCCGATGAAGGTGGGCTGGCCGACCATGTCCCAGTCGTGAAAGCTGATGAACAGGGCATAGCCGAGCGGAAAAAACATGAAGACCAAAAACAGCGAGAGCTGCGGCAGCACGAACATGTAGGGCACCAGGCGCTGCCGCGCCTTTCTCCAGGCCATTCGCCGGGCTTTGCGATGCAGCGGTGGCGTCTCCTGCCTCGTCATGACGCTGACTGGTTGTCCGATCCTTCGCGCTCGAGCTGCGCCCTGCGCCGGTTCAGCCACCAGCCGTATTGCAGCGGAAATCGCTCGAAGGCGGGATCGGCGCCGAGTTCCACGCCGGCGTGCAGGGCCCAGAAGGGATCGTAGAGAAATGCCCTGCCGATGCCGACCAGATCGGCCTCACCCGCGGCGACGATGCGCTCGGCGTGGCGAGCCTCGGTGATCAGGCCAACGGCGGCGGTCGGGATGGCGGCGGCGCTCCGGATGCCGCGCGCCAGTTCCACCTGAAAGCCCGGTGCCACGTTACGCGCATCGGTCGGCGTCGCCTTGGCGATGCCGCCCGAGGTGCAGTCGATAAGGTCGACGCCGGCATGCTTCAGTTCCCGCGCCAGCACGACGGAATCCTCGAAGTGCCAGCCGCCCTCGTCGATCACCGACATGCGGAAGAACAGTGGCCGGTCGGCCGGCCAGCAGGCCCGCACCGCCTCGGCGATCTCAAGGGCGAAGCGCATGCGGTTCTTCGCGCTGCCGCCGTAGCCATCCGTTCGCTGGTTGGCGGCCGGCGAGAGGAACTGGTGGATGAGATAGCCGTGACCGCCATGCAGCTCCAGAACCTGGAAACCGGCCGCGACGGCGCGCCGCGCGGCGGCGGCCCAGACCGCGCACATGTCGGCGATGTCGGCGAGCGTCATCGCCACGGGGACATGGAACCCAGGCGCCTTGGCGATCGGGGAGGGGCCGATGACCGGCCATCCCTGGTCGCGCCGTTGCATGACCCCCACCGGCAGCGCGCCACGCCCTTCCCAGGGCGGCGAGCGGCCGGCCTGCCGGCCGGCGTGGTTGAGCTGGATGCCGGCAATCGCGCCGGCCTGGCGGATCAGGGCGGTGACGCGGCGCAGCGGGGCGATCTGCTCCTCGTTCCACAGCCCCATGTCCCCGTCCGTGCCGAGACCGCGCTCCTCCACCTTCACCGCTTCGGTGAAAACGAGGCCGGCGCCGCCCATGGCGAGGCGTCCGTAGTGGCCGAACAGCCAGTCCGTGATCAGGCCGTGCTCTGCGGAATACTGCGCCATCGGCGAAACCATGACGCGATTGGCGAGCGTCACGCCGCGCAGCGGAAACGGGGTGAAGAGGTGGGGCATGGGTTGCAGGCACACCTCCACGCCGGCGGATGGAAGCCTAAACGGAATACAGTTGGATACCATAGCGTACGTTCCGTTGACAAGCCTACCCCGCTTGGCTAGCATGCCACCAGTGGTTTTCGCCCGGTTCAGGATGGTGCGCGTGCGCGGAGGGTTCCGGTGCTGCGCCTGTGGTGGCGCCTGACGCGTGTGCCTCATTCCCGGCAGGCCAGGTCGCTGCAATGCCTGGCTCAACCTGTGCAAACAACGCAAAATCGGGAGGTGAACATGACGGTCATTGTCCAGCGGAATACCGGGGCGGATCAGCGCGGCAGGGGAACCCGTCGGCGCAGCCTTCTGCAGGGTGTCCTTGCCGGCGCGGCCTTCGGTGCCTTGGCGAGGCCGGCCATCGTCGGCGCCGCGCCGAAGGCCACGGTGAACTTCGCGCTCTGGGGTGAGCCGATCCCCGTCCAGGTCGTGCGCGAGACCGCGGCGAAATACAACGCCGCCCATCCGGATGTGGAAGTGACAGTGCAGGCCACGCCGGACGCGCAGTATTACCAGATGCTCGACACCCGCATCGCTGGCCGCGACACGCCGGACGTGTTCCGCATGGAATACGCGGCGGTCGGCCGCTATCGGGCCAGCAACGTCCTGATGGACCTGACCGGCAAGATCGACGCCAACTACGGCGCGGACTTCATCCCCACGGTCTGGGCCGCGGTGACCAACGAGGGCAGGCCCTATGCGGTTCCGGCCAACCTCAATACCGAGGCAGTGTATTTCAACGAGGATGTGTTCGGCTCGCTCGGCATCGCGACGCCTCGGCAGATCGACAAAAGCTGGAGCTGGGGCGAATTCATGGAGCTGGTGAGAAAGCTCGACAGCGCCAAGAAGACGTCGTTCCCCTTCGGCATGGCCTGGCAGGTCAAGCCGTACCGCTGGCTGCAGTTTCTCTATCAGCACGGCGGCCAGGTGTTTGCCGACGACCTCAAGACGCAGATGCTCGATTCGAAGGAAAGCATCGAAACCATCCAGTGGCTGCAGGCCTGGTTCACGGAAAAGCTGGTGCCGCCGAGCACCGCGATCAAGTCCTCGACCGACCCGGGTGTGTTGTTCGCGAACGGAACGCTCGCCATGGTGATCAACGGCGACTGGAAGATCCCCGCGATGACCACCGCGGTCGGCGATCGGTTCAAGTGGAGCGTCACCTATCTGCCGCGTGACAAGGCGATGGCGGCCGACATCGGCGGTTCCTGCTGGGGGGTCGCGCGCGACAGCAAGTTCCCCGACGTGGCGGTCGATTTTCTGAAGTTCCTGACCGGCGCCGATATGCAGAGCGACTTCGTCGGCCGGTCCCAGTACCTGCCGGCGCGCACCTCGCTGCTCAAGAGCGTGAAGTACATGGATCACCAGGAGGAACGACGCGTTTTCATGGATGTGGTCCAGACCATTCCGGCGAACCTGGTGGCCAGCGTTTCGGTGCCGCAGTTCGCCAAGATCAACCTCAAGATGGGCGATGAGCTGGACCTTGCCTTCACGGCGGGCCAGTCGCCGGAGGTCACGGCCCGCAACATCGCCAACTACACGAAGAGCCTGGTGTAGGCGAAGGTCGCGACGGAATGCCGGTGCGCGGGGCAGCCTCCCCGCTCACCGGCGGTCGCGACGGCGGCGAAATCCTGGCGCGTCGCGCCGGTCGAGTGGGCCGCCCTGCTGCACAACACCGCTGAGTGGCACTGCTACGACGCGGGGTTTCAGGTCCGCACAGGCACGAAGCGTGGGCAGTAAGGCGCCTCGAGGGCAATCGAGGGTCCGTGCTGGCTGAGCCGGCCGGTGCCGCTGTCCACCCGGTAGATCGTGAAGTTGTTGCCAAGATGGTTGGTCACCAGCGCCCAGCGCCGGTCGGGCGAGAAGGCGAGGTTTCGCGGCTTGCCGCCGCCGGTCGGCACGAAATCGACCGCGGCGGGATCGCCGGTGGCTGGGTCGATGTCCATGGTGACCACGGAATCGTGGCCGCGGTTGGTGACGTAGATGTGCCTGCCGTCATCGGAGATCAGCATTTCGGCGGTTGTGCTCACGCCCTCGAAATCGCCCGGCAACGTCGTCGCGCGCGACCGGAAGGCCGCTGTGCCGCTGGCCGCATCCCAGTCGTAGCGGCACACGCAATTGCCCATTTCGCCGTTCACATACAGCCACTTACCGTTCGGATGAAAACCGATGTGGCGCGCGCCGTCGCCCGGTGGCGTCGTGGTGAAGGCAGGCTCACCTTCCAGCGTGCCGGTCTCCTCGCGGTAACGGAAAATCCACACCTTGTCCGAGCCAAGGTCGCAGACCAGCGCGTAGCGACCGCTCGGATCGGGCGTGGAGGAATGGGCGTAGGCGTGGGTCTGGCGGATCGGGTGCACGCTGCTGCCCACCAGCGTGCGCAGCGCCGTTTCCTCGCCGAGCGAGCCGTCCGGCGTGATGCGACGAATGGCGAAGGTGCCGGACGTATAGTTGGCGACGAAGATGTGCCGGCGGGAGCGATCGAACGCGAGATGGCTCGGATCGAGGCCATGCGAGGAGACGACATTGAGCGGCGTCAACTGCCCCGTGCGGTCGTTGAAGGCGAAGGCGGAAACGCCTCCGCTGACACCGGCTTCGTAGCCATCCACTTGGTTGCAGGAGTACAGAAAGCGCGCATCCGGCGTCAGCACGAAATAGCCGGGATTGGGTGTGGCGGCCATCGGCAGCGGCGTCGAGATATCGCCGGTCACCGAATCGAACCGCGCCACCTTGATCTGGTTGGGTCCGTTCGCATGCCCGCCGAATAGAACCCATAGCAGGCCAGTTGCAACCGGCATGTTCCGATACCTCTTAGGTGTGCGGACATTACCGGGCGGAAGTGTTTCCATCAAGGCGGTTCCTCGTCCGATGCGAAGCGAGGGCCTGATGGATCGCTCTCGATTCGGTTCGTGCCGGGGTCCCGGTCGGCACCGATACACAGCGAGGAACAAATCAGCGGCACGCATCCCTGAAGGAGCATCCCC
>CAYWOW010000001.1:0-80473 GCA_964459005.1 uncultured Acetobacteraceae bacterium | reverse complement strand
AGCGGTCGACATGCGTCTCGGCGGCCAGGTGCATCACCGCATCGGGCTGGCAGGCGTCGAAGACCTGGCGCATCGCGGCGTGGTCGGCGATGTCGGCGCGGATCAGCCGGTGCCGCGGGCTGCGCGCGGCCTCCTCCAGGGCGTCTTCCGACGCCGCGTAGGTCATCTTGTCCACATTGACGATCGTATGGTCGGTGGATCGCACGATATGGCGCACCACCGCGGACCCGATGAATCCACATCCGCCGGTGACCAGCACCCGCATCCATGACCCCACTACGTTGCACGCTGAGAACCTAGCCTGCCAGCGCGGACACCGCACGGCAATCCTTGGTTTGCCGACTCGCGGCGTGCTGGACTAACAGGACATCGCGGTTTAAGCGGCCGTCTGCAATGGCTTAAAGGCGATATTGCATTCGTGCGACATGGCGGCGTCCGCCGGCATGACGAAAAGGGGACGCCGGGCGTCATGGTACCAGGAATGATCAGTGCGACGGAAGCCCGACTGCGCGATCTGTTGGCGCCGTCGGTTACCGATGTACGCGAGGACGCGCTGACCGACGTGGAGATGACGCTGCTGGCCGCCCACGATGAGGAAGCCCGTGCCCTGGGCATCCAGTTCGACGGCGGGCCCGATGTGACCGTGGTGGTCACCGACCCCAGCCGGCCGCTCGGCCAGGTGCGCCTGCAGTCCGGCGGATCGCACAACACGCTGTTCTTCGACAACCGCGGCTGGGAAGGGAATTTCTACGCCAATATTCGCCTGGCGGGCGACGAAAGCATCGCCATGTTCAACCAGATCGGCGGCGCCTATGTGGCGCTGGCCGACGTGTTCCTGCGCTCCGACGGGCAGTTCCTGTTCTGGGGCGTCGGGGCCTCGGCGGTCGGTTGCAGCCTGGAGATCGAGGGGACGGGCCACGGCATGGTGATCGGCGACGACGCGCTGATCTCCGACGGTGTCTGGCTACGCAATTATAACATGCACGCAATGCATGATCTGCGCACCGGGGCGCGCATCGGCCGGCCGCCGGTGGACACGGTGGTGGAGCGGCATGTGTGGCTGGGTCAGGATGCCCTGCTGCTGAGTTGCGAGCGGGTCGGCATGGGCTCCATCATCGGCGCGCGATCCGTGGTAAAAGGCGTGGTGCCGCCGCATGTGGTCGCCGCCGGGACGCCTGCGCGGGTGGTGCGCGACGGCGTGAGCTGGGGACGCCACCCGTACGGCATGAGCGGAGCGGAGCGGATCTCGATCGGATTGCCCGAACTGCCGGAGCACTGAACCCCATCGCGCCATTGCCGCGCCCTGGCGTCTTGTCTATGAAGCGGATCGGATCGCAGGGGGGTGACACCCGCCGACGTACCAGGGAGAACGGGCGTTGCAGACTCCGGAATACCTGCCGCATATCGACCTTCTTCTGCAGGCCCTGCGAATCAATCGCGCGCGCCTGAACAGCAAGTCCAAGATAGCGATCGACGCCAAGCTGCTGCGTGGGCTCATTGAGGCCAGCGTGGCGCGGACGCCGTTCTCGGAGGAATTCTATCTGCGGACCTATCCCGACATCGCCGAGGCGCATGCCGCGGGCACCATTCCGGATGTGCACCGGCACTATATCGAAACCGGCTTCTTCGAGGGCCGGCTGGGCTCGCCACCGCCGGTCGATGAGGCCTTTTACACGAGCTATTACAAGGATGTCGGGCAGGCCGTGACACGCGGCGAGATCATTTCGGCCACCGAGCACTATCTGCGCCAGGGAGCGGCCGAGGGTCGCATTCCGAACCGGCAGATCAAACCCGAGGTGGATTTCTGGATTTCGATCCTGCGCGACGATACGCGTGCGGCCTGAGGCGACCAGGCGGAAGCAGGGCCGCACGTCCCCTGTGGGTCTGACCAAACATGAGGGCGCCCATGCCGACGCCGACGGATGACCTGCGGCGGACACATCGGTCGCTGTGCTCGGCCTTCGTCAGCGAGGATTTGTTTCGCCGCGCGCTGGGCGGCGGCCGGGCGGACATTTCGCGCGTGGCAGCCTACCTGCGGCTGCCGGTGCCGCAGCGCCCGGCGCTGTCGTGGTATTTCGATGCCGCCTTCTATTTTGCCACCAATCCCGATATCGCCGAGGCGGGCATCGACCCGTTGCTGCATTTCATCGACACCGGCATCGCCGAACTGCGCTCGCCGCACCCGCTGATCGACCTGCACTACATCGTTGCCGAGGATGCCCTGGTGCTCGGCGCGACGCCAAACATGGAAGCGCTGCTCGACCTGCTGGAATACGATCTGGCGAGTCCGAGCCCGTATTTCGACCCGCAGCACTACCGGGACCAGCTTGCCGAGGTGGCGCCCGGCAACGCAATGCTGCGCCATTTCCTGCAGCACGGGCTGCGTGCCGGACACACGCCGAATCCCTACTTCGATCCGGTCTGGTACGCCGAACACAACCCGGACGTGCCGGACGAGCCATACATCGCGCTGCGTCACTTCATCACTCAGGGCGACTTCGAGGGGCGCGCCGCCGGGCCGGGCTTCGATGGAGCGCGTTACCGGGCGCGCTACACCGACGTCGGCGATTCGGGCATCGCCCCCCTGCGGCACTACATCATGCATGGACGCCGCGAGAGCCGCCAGGTCGCGACGGAGCACAGGACGCCCCCCGCCGCCCAACCCGCCGCGCCGGTCGAGGTCGGGCTGCCGCTGCCGGTCGATGCCGCGGAGAGCCAGAACGCGTTCGCCGACATGCGGGGGCGGGTGGCGGCCGGGCAGCAGCAGCGTAAGGATGCGGTGCTGCCGCGCCCGCCGGCGCTGGTGAAATCCGCCGCGCCCGCCAAGGACATCGCCGGACTGAAGCTGCCCGCCACCCGCAAGCCGCGCCTGTCCATCCTGGTGCCGGTGTTCAATGAATTCACGATGACCGTGGAGTGCCTGCTGTCGATCCAGCGCGCCAGGCCGAAGGTGGCCTTCGAGTTGGTGGTGGCGGACGACTGCTCCACCGACCCCGGCGTGGCGCGGCTCGGCGAGATCGCGCATCTGGTCACCGTGCGCCAGCCCAGCAATGTCGGTTTTTTGCGAAATTGTAACGACGCTTTCACTCGTTGCCGCGGCGACTACGTTCTGCTGCTCAACAATGACGCCCAGGTGCTGCCCGGCGCGATCGACCGCCTGGTGGCGGCGCTGGACGGCGATCCGGCGGTGGCCGCGGCCGGACCGAAGATCGTCTATCCGGACGGGCGGCTGCAGGAGGCGGGATGTTTCCTGCGACCGAACGGCGAGAGCGGCATGGTCGGGCTGTTCGCCGACCCCGGGGAGGGCGGCTACTGCTTCGATCGCGACGTCGCGTACTGCTCGGGCGCGGCGCTCATGTTCCGCCGCGCCCTGGCCGGCAAGACGCTGTTCGATGAGGCGTTCAGCCCGGCCTATTGCGAGGACGCCGATCTCTGCCTGCGCTTCATCGCCGCCGGGCACCGGGTGCGTTATGTCAGCGGCGCGATGGTGGTGCATCACCTGAGTGTCTCGACCAACCGCAGCTCGGTCACCCGCAAGCTGCGCACCATCAGCCGCAATCAGCAGCTTTTGTGCGAGCGCTGGGGCGAGCTGTTGCGCCGCATGGACGCGGTGCGGGTGCTGGCCTTCTACCTGCCGCAGTTCCATCCGACGCCGGAGAACGACCTGTGGTGGGGAGCGGGGTTCACCGAGTGGACCAACGTGGTGAAGGCGCGACCCAGCTACCGCGGTCACCACCAGCCGCATCTGCCCACCGATCTCGGCTTCTACGACCTGCGCACGCCGGAGACGCTGCACCGCCAGGCCATGCTCGCACGGCGCTACGGCATCGACGGGTTCTGCGCCTACTACTACAATTTCTCGGGCCAGCGCGTGTTGTCGCGACCGCTCGAAACGGTGCTCGCCAACCCCGACATCCCGTTCCGCTGGTGCCTGTGCTGGGCAAACGAGAACTGGACCAGGCACTGGGACGGCGGCGAACGCGAGATCCTGCGGGCGCAGTGCTACGACGAGCAGACGCTGGCCACGATCATCGGCGACGCGGTGCGCCACGCCGCCGACCCCCGCTACATCCGGGTGAACGACCGGCCGCTGTTCCTGGTGTATCGCCCGCTGCTGCTGCCCGACGCGCCGGGGTTTGCCGCGCAGTGCCGCGAGGCGTTCGCGGCGGCCGGATTCGCCGGCGTGCACCTGGTCTATGTCGAGAGCATGGAGGCGGTCGATCGCAAGGTCAGCCCGGCCGGCCTGGGTTTCGACGCCTGCGTCGAATTTCCGCCGCACGGACGCGCCGTGCCGGCCACCAGCGCGGCGGAAATCGTCAAGGCCGACTGGAGCGGCTACCGCTATGACTATCCCGAAACGATCAGGGCGTTCGTGGGGCGCGACAGCGTGCCGTACCGACGCTATCCGGCGGTGTTCCCGAGTTGGGACAACACGCCGCGCCAGCCGCTGCGCGGCACCAGTTTCGACGGCGTCAGCCCGGAGGCCTTCCGGGTCTATGTCGAGGAGAAGATCGAGGAAGTCCGGCGGTTCCTGATGGGCGACGAGCGGCTGCTGTTCGTCAACGCCTGGAACGAATGGGCCGAAGGGACGCACCTGGAGCCGGACGCCGCCCATGGCCATCGCTGGCTGGAGGCGCTGCGCGACGCCATCGCGGCCAAAGCCTGGACATGAACGAGATGCTGGATGGCGCAGAGACCAGGGACAACCTGGGCGAACGGGTCGCCCTGACCGTGCCGAAGGGGCTCGACGATGTCCCGCTCACCATCATCGGCCATCCCTACGCGCCGATCGGCATGGGCGAACAGTTGCGCAGTCACGTGCAGGCCTGCACCACGCTCAGGCTGCACCATCGCGTGTTCGACATCTTCCGCTACGCCCAGCGCACCGACCCGGTGCATTTCCAGGTGATCGGCGAACTGGAGCGCCGCGACCTGCCCGGCGGCATCCGCGTGTTCCACATCAACGGCGACGAGGCGGGGCCGGTGATCAAGGAGTTCGAGGCGCGCGGCGGGGATTTTGGGGCGGGCTACAACGTCATCGTGCCGGCCTGGGAACTGCCGGAGTATCCGGCCGCCTGGGCCGGGCAACTGCGCCGGTTCGATGAGGTGTGGGCGCTGTCGCGATTCACCCAGGCCAGCCTGACCAAGGCCGGGGTGGCGAGCCACCTGATCGGCCAGGCGGTGGAGCTGGAGGCGGGGACGAACCTGCCGCGGCGCTGGTTCGGCATTCGTGAATCGGCGTTCGTGCTGCTGTACTTCTTCGACCTGTCGTCGTATTCGAGCCGCAAGAACCCGGCCGCGGTGCTGGCGCTGCTGGAGCGCATCCGCCGCGACGACCCGTACCGCGACGTGCAGCTCGTGCTGAAGGTGAAGAACGTGGAACGCGGCGCCGAGGAATGGGCGGCGAGCATGGCCGACGACCCGCAGGTCAAGGTGATCGCGACGCCGCTCGACACGCTCGGCGTGCGCAGCCTGATCACGGCCTGCGACTGTTTCGTCTCGCTGCACCGGGCGGAGGGCTTCGGGCGCGGGCTGGGCGAAGCGATGGCCCTCGGCCGGCTCGCCCTGGGCACGGCCTGGTCGGGCAATGTCGATTTCATGACCGACCGCAATTCGTTACTTGTCAGCTATGATCTGGTGCCGTTGCAGCCCGACGAGTACCCGCACTGGCAGGGCCAGTCCTGGGCCGACCCCGACGTGGACCATGCCTGGTCGCTGTTGCGCCCGGTGCTGGACGATCCCGACCGCGGCCGGGCGATCGCCCGCCAGGGCCAGGCGGACGTGCTGCGCACGCACGGCAACCGGGCGGTGGGACTGCGGATTCTCGATCGCCTGGAGTCCATCGTTGCCGCCGGCCTGCCCGTCCGCCGGCCGGCGCCGGCGCCGAAGGGCAAGAGCAGGCGGGTCGGCAAGAAAAGCAAGTAAGCGGCGGTCGCCGTCACTCGGTGACGACGCGGCGCCGGGCTTTGCCCGTCCGGCCTGCCGGCGGTCGTGCCCCGGGTCCGGGCGGGGCGGTGGCGAGATCGCCGGCGAGGCGGCGGCGGTAGTCGGCCTGGCGGCGCACGGTCTCGGGCGGCAGGTCGAGGAGGACCTGGGCCAGGGCGTGCACGCGCGCGACCTCGTCGAGGTGGCGGCCCGGCGCCAGCAGCCCGGTGACGCTGGCGGCATGGCGGCGGTGCACGTTGAGCGGAACCGCGACGACCCCCACCCGGCCCGTGCTGGCGGCGAGCACTTCCAGGTAGAGCCGCCAATCGCCGGCCAGGCGATACTCGTCGAGGTCGCGGCCGCAGCGGTCGAGCGCGGCCCGCAGCGCGGCGCGGCGCCACAGCACGGCACTGGCGTTGAGGATGAGGTTGCGCTCGGCGAGGAAACGGCGGGCGAACTCGCGGGCGGGAAACACGCCGCCGTCGGCCAGCGCGGCGGCGTCGCTCGCCGCATAGTAGTCCCGGTAGCTCGGCCACAGGGGCCGGCCATCGGCGTCGATGGAACGACTGTCGCAGAACACCAGGTCGAGGTCCGGAACCTCAACCGCCAGTGCCGCCAGGCCCGCGAGCAGGGTTGGCTCGGCCTCGTCGTCGGCCTCGGCGATCCACAGCCACTCGCTTTCGGCCATGCCGGCGGCGCGCCGCCACTGGCGGAACGCCGAGCCGGAATTGGTGGTGTTGACCACCAGGCGAATGTCGCGGCCCCAGTCCTCGGCGGTGCGGCGGGTCACCGCCACGCTGTCGTCGGTCGAGGCGTCGTCGAGCACGATCACCTCGGCGACCGGATAGGTCTGGGCAAATACCGAGGCCAGCCGCCGCGCCATGAAGCGGGCGTAGTTGTAGGCCGGCACCACCACCGAGATCGGCGTCAACACCGGCCGCGCCAGCGCCAGCAGGGCGATGGCGTAGCGGTCGAAGCGGAACGCCGCGCGGGCACGGGCGGCCAGGGCGGCGCGCGCGGCGCCGTCGGCGCGCGCGGTCTCACCGAGCAGATCGAGCATGGCATCGGCCAGCGCCGCCGCGTCGCCCATCGGCACCGCGGTGCCGGCGTCCAGCCGGTGCAGCAGGCCAGGGACGCCGCCGGATTCCTCGAAAGCGGCGATGCGCAGCCCGGTGGACAGCGCCTCCAGCGCGACGGAGGGGAAGGGGTCCTCACGCGAGGGCAGCACGAACAGGTCGGCGGCGTTGAACCAGGGGCCGATGTCGTCCTGCCAACCGGCCAGCCGGAATGTGCCGCTCGCCTCAGCGGCGGCGATTTCGGGGCCGAGGTAGGCGCGTACCGTGGGATCGACGTCGCCGATCCACCAGAACTGCACGGGCAGCCCCCGCCGCTGCATCGCGTGCCAGGCCTGCAGGAAAAGGTCGAACCCCTTGCGCAGATCGCCGTAGCCGGCGCCGACGACGACCGCGGTGGTGGCGGGGACGCCGAACCGGCGGCGCAGCACCGCGCCGGCGACAGGGTCGCAGGCGACCTCGGCGTAGCAGCCCTGGGGCAGCACCAGGGTGCGGTCCGGATCGATGGCGACCAGGGCGGAAAAACGGTCGCGCACCGCCTCGGCGGCGAACACCACGCGGCTGGCCGCCGCCGTGCCCGCCCGCGCGCCGGCCAGCAGGTTCTTCTCGTGCAGCAGGCGCGGCATCTCGTGCACCAGCAGCACCGGATCGATCCCGGCCTCGCGCAGCGCGGGCGCGACCCAGGCGGAGGCGACGCTGTTCACCAGGGCGGCGGTGATGCCGCGCGCGGCGCAGCCCGCGAGATGGGCGGCGAGCTCGTCCGGGCCGGCCAGCACGGTGGTCGGCGCGACGGCGGCATAGTCGGGCTGCAACCGGCCACCGCCGAGCAGCAGGAACTCGACCTCGGCGCCGCAGCGCCGGCGCAGCGCGCGCCCGATCTGCAGCAGCAACTGCTGGGCGCCTGCGGCGAAGGCGTCGTGGCCGACCAGCAGCAGCGGGCCGGCCCGCGAACCGGCCGGGGCAACGGCACGGGCGGTGGCGTTCAGCCAGGCCCCGCCGTAATGCAGGTCCGGCTCGAGATAGGCGCCCTCGGCCCATTCGTTCCAGGCGTTCACGCAGACCAGCCGCTCCCCCATGAACGGGTGCGCGGCGGCGCGCTCGATCAGGGCGGCGAGCCAGGCCTGGTAGACGGCGGGGGTGGCGCCGTGCAGCAACAGGCCCTCGCCCTGCCGGCGCGGGTCGTTGTCCCAGCCCGGCACGGCGGTCTTGATCAGCGGGAAGGCGGGCGGCGGCTCGGCCAGCGAGGCGGCGACCACATCGGCGTAGTCGTAAACCTGCGCGGTGGCGGCCTCGTCGAACCAGGCGAGCGAGGCGTTGCGCGTCTTCAGCGCGTTGACCAGCTTGTGCGGCGGAAACTCGACCGCGCCGTCGAAACCGTGGGGTCGCGGGTCGGTGGCGCCGAAACTCTGCGACATCACCAGCACGGGGTCTTCGCCGCAGCGGCTGCGGAAGGCATCGCGCCAGCGGGCCAGCGTGGCGGCGCAGTCCGGGATGGTGCCGGCGCGATAGACCATGAGCAACGCCCGGCCGTTGACGCGGAGGTAGCGCGGATCGCGGAAATGGCGCGCGAAGGTGTCGATCAGGGCGCCCTCGTCGCGCCGGTGCCAATCCTGCGAGATCAGCACCTCCTGGTCCGACCCGTCCCACCGGCGCGTCCAGTTCTCGTTCGCCCACATCAGGCAGAACGGGAAGTCCAGGGAGCGGTCGGCGAGGAACGCCTCGAGCGGGCGCTCCAGCAGGCGCCGGCCGTTGAACCAGTAGAAGTAGAAGATGAAGCCGCCCAGCCCGGCCCCGCGCGCCAGCTCGATCTGCCGGCGCAGCACCGCGGTGCCGTCGAGCGTGTAGTGGCCGAGGTCGCGCGGCACCCGCGGCTGGTAGTGGCCGGCGAAGCGCGGCAGGGCGTGGGCCAGCGAGGTCCATTCGGTGAAGCCGGCCCCCCACCACCGGTCGTTCTCGGCGATCGGGTGGAACTGCGGCAGATAGTAGGCCAGCACGGTCGCGCGCCTGGGCGCGGAGGCGGGCAGGCCGCGCACTTCCTCGAAATCCGGACCGGGGCGGGTGAACCGGCGCACCGTCTCATGCACCCCGGACTCTTCGGCCGGCCGGCGCGTGTGCAGGCGGATGACGTGGCGCAGCCGGCGATAGTGCAGCAGCGGATTTTCGTCCTGCCCGGGCTCCAGGTAGCGGTGCACATAAAAGCCGGTGTCGAAATTGGCCGACGGGTTGCGGCCCTCGCGCCAGCCCCAGAGCAGAAAGTGCTCGAACGGATCGACGCCGGCCTCGGCGATGTCCGGATAGCGCTGCAGGTACCAGGCGGCATCGAACTCGGCGATTGGTGTCACCTGCCCGCTGCGGCGCCGCTCGAGATAGTGCGCCAGCAACGTGCCGGTGGCCGGAGCGGGGTGGCGGGTGCGGTACCAGGGCAGGTCGAAATGCGGCGAGGGCGAACGGTTCTGCGCCTCGCCGAAACGGATGTAGTGGACCAGCGGGTCGATCCCGGCACGGGCGACGGCGGGGTTCTGGCGCAGGTACCAGGGGGTGTCGAAATACAGGTTGGGGCGACGCCCCTCGCGCCAGCCCCAGCCCGCGAAATGGACCAGCGGATCGACGCCGGCGGCGGCGACGTCGGGATAGGTTTCGCGGTACCAGGCCACGTCGAACAGGCCGGAGGCGCGGATCAGCTCCTCGTCCGGTCCGCCACCGCCAGGCGCGGGAGCGGACGGGTCGCTCGCGCCGACCGCGACGGAACGATCGGTCGCAAAAGACGGGTTGCATCCGGCTGGGACGGGCGGCATGCGGCGCAACCTCGGAGGTGGACGCACCGTCACCATGGGGCGTCGCCCCGCCGGGAAGCAACGGGACTATGGCGCGAGCGTTAAGATTTAGCGCGCCGATAACAACGCGTTAACGATACGGCGCCCGTTACGGACCCTGGCGGGGCGGCATGGGGCCGACGTGCCACGGCGAGGGCGCATCCAGCCGGGTGAGCCGGCGCGTCATGCTGAGCGCCGACACCGCGGTCAGCAGCAGGGCGGTCATCCAGCGCGTATGGGCGCCGAAGCCCTCGCCGGGCGAGCGCCAGATCAGGCAGAAGAACACCAGGGACACCGCGATCAGGGCGCCGCGGCCGTGGCCGCCGCGGCGGATGGTCAGGATGGCCAGGGCGACGAAGACGAAATACAGGCCGATCGCCAGCGCCCGCACCAGGTCGAAGGCGGCGATGGAGAAATTCAACAGCGCGTCCTGCACGCCCCACCAGGCCCGCTGGATGAGATCGAAGGCGGCGAAGACGAAGCGGTCGGGCCCCGTCACGTAGACGATCAGGGCCAGCACGATGCCGGCGCCCCAGATGACGGCGATGGTATTGCGCGACATGGCATTCCGCCCGGCGATTGGTGAGGGCCGGGATATGGACCCGGCGGCGGCCGCGGGCAACGATATCTCCTTCAGAGGCCGATCGCCCACCCCAGCGCCGCGCCCGCGCCGAGCACCAGTAGCGGATGGACCCTGGTGGCCGACAGCAGCACGGTGGAGACGGCGGTCAGCGCGTAGGCGGCGGCCTCGTGCTCGGTGCCGCGGATCAGCACCAGGCCGGCGGCGTAGGTCAGGCCCACCCCCACCGGAGCCAGCCCGCGCTCGGCCACGCCACGCCAGGGCGCCTCGCGCAGGCGGTACCAGAACCGGGCGGCCAGGTGCAGCACCAGGCAGGACGGGATGAACATGGCGAGCGTGGCGACCACGGCGCCCGGCAGGCCCGCCACCTTCTGGCCGATCAGGGTGACCAGCAGCGACCCCGGACCCGGGGCGACGCGCGACAGGGCGTAGAGGTCGAGAAACTCGCGCCCGGTCATCCAGCCCAGCGACACGGCGGCGCGCTGCATGTCCGGGATCACCGCGCTGCCGCCGCCGACCGCGAGCAGGGACAGGCCGCCGAACAGAACCGCCAGCCGGAACAGCGGCGTCATCGGCTCATCTCATCGGCCCCCGGGCGGCCAGCAGCAGGCTCACCGGCACCACCACGACCAGGACCGCCAGTAGCGGCAGGCGGAAGACGCCGATGGCGACGGCGGTGACGGCGGTAACCGCCAGTCCGCCCGCTGTGCGGACGTTGCGCCGGTTGAGGTCGAAGGCGTTGGCCAGGGTCAGCCCGACGGCGGCCGCGCCCAGCCCGGCCATCGTCGGGCCGAGCCAGGGCTGGTCGTGCAGCGCCGCCAGCCCGGCGCCGAGCGCCAGCACCAGCACCGCCGGCAAGCCCACCATGCCGAGCAGCGCCGCCAGCGCCCCCGGACCGCCGCGCAGCGCGGTGCCGATCAGCACGGCGAGGTTGATTCCGTTGGGGCCAGGCGCGATCTGGCAAAGCGTCAGACCGACCAGGAAGGAGCGTTCGTCCATCCAGCCGCGCCGGACCACCACTTCGCGGCGGATCCAGGCCGACAAGCCGCCACCCCAGCTCTGCAGGCCGATGGCGGCGAACACGGCGACGATGGCGACGAGTCGGGGCGGGGGAGGCGTGTCCGCGGGCATCCGCGCATCAAAGCCGCTTGGCGCCGGACTGGACAGCACAAACACGAGGGCCAGGCAGCCATGGAATGGCGGACCCTCGGGCGCCGCGGGCTGAAGGTTCCGCTTTGCGCCGTTTCAGAAGTGCAGCACCGTGAGCACCGGCAGCGCGGCCACCAGGATGGTGGCGACCAGCAACGCCGCCATGAAGGGCCAGATCGTGCGCATCACCTGGTCGGGCTCCACCCGGCCGATGGCGCAGGCCTGATAGAAGCCGATGCCGAAGGGCGGCGTGAACAGCCCAAGGCTCATCGACAGCACCACGACGATGCCATAGTGGATGAGGTTGATGTGCAGTTCGGCGGCGATCGGGAACAGCAGCGGACCGAACAGGACGACGGCCGGAATGCCTTCCAGGACGCTGCCCAGGATGGCGAACACCGGGATCGACAGCGCCAGGAAACCGGCGCCGCCGCCGGGCATCCGACTCATGGCCGCGGCCAGATCGGCCGAGAAGCCGGACTGGGTCAACGCCCAGCCCATGGCCGTCGCGGCGCCCAGGATCACCATGATGGTGCCGGTCAACGAGACGGTTTCGAGCAGGATTGCCGGCAACCTGCTCCAGTCGGACTGCCGGTAGACGATCAGGGCGACGACGATGGTGTAAACCACGCCGGCCGTTGAAACCTCGGTCGCCGTGGTGATGCCGG
Organism: uncultured Acetobacteraceae bacterium; assembly: GCA_964459005.1. Lineage (GTDB taxonomy): Bacteria > Pseudomonadota > Alphaproteobacteria > Acetobacterales > Acetobacteraceae > Rhodovastum. Next base: position 68,265 of record CAYWOW010000001.1, on the reverse strand, counting down.
CCACCACCGCCCAGCGGATCAGGATCGGCAGGATCAGCGCCGGCACCGCGGCGATGAAGACCCGTCCGATCTGCCGGCCGGTGGCGCGCCTGACCGTGCCGACCGCCTCGCCGCGCGAACGCCAGAAGGTGACCATGGCGAGACCGATCGATCCCACCACCGCCGGCAGCAGGCCGCCGGTGAACAGGCCAGCGATGGACACGCCGGTTACCGAACCGACGGTGATCAGCACGATGCTGGGCGGTATGGTCTCGCCCATGGCGGCCGAGGACGACAAGATGCCGATCAGCTCGCCGGGCGGCTGACCGCGCCGGCGCATTTCCGGCAGCAGGACCGGGGCGATCGCCGCCATGTCAGCGGCCTTCGAGCCGGAAATGCCCGACACCAGATACATGGCGGCGATCAGCGTATAGGACAGCCCGCCCCGGAAATGCCCGACCAGGGCTGCCAGAAACGCGACCAGCCGGGCGGCAAGTCCGGTCATCTCGATCAACAGGCCGAGGAAGATGAACAGGGGAATGGCCAACAGCACCAGCGTCGACATGCCCTCGTCCATGCGGCTGATGACGATGGTCAGAGGCACGTGGGTCATCAAGCCGAGATAGGTCATGGTGGCGACACCAAACGAAAAGGCGATCGGCGTGCCGGACAGCACCAGCAGCGGCACCATCACCCCGAAGAAGATGACCAGATTCCAGTTCCCGATGTCTTCGAGCCAGGGCTGGGCGAGCCACAGGGCCACGGCGCAGAGGGCGAGCGCCGAGACACATAGTGCGATGTCCTTCGGGGCGGCTCGCTGCGCCATCTGCAACAGGGCAACGATCAGCAACAGGACAGCGCCGACGACGATCGCCGAGGCCCGGATCGTATCGTGTATGCTGAGCGCCGCGGTGATGATGTCCCATTGGGCGATGGCGTAGCGGGTGGCCGGCAGCACGATTTCAAGGACGAACAAGGCGGCGATGCATGCCGCGAGGGTTTCCAGGCGATTGCGCCAAGCCGCGGGCAGGCGGACCGCCACCGCGGCCAGGTGCAAATGCCCGACGCGGTGCTGCGCGCTGACCATTCCCAGCATGGAGAGCCACAGAAACAGCATGCCGGACAGTTCGTCCGTCCACACCAGCGAGTGGTTCAGGCCATAACGAAAGACAACGCCGATGAACAATACCCCGACCTCCGCCACCAGAATGATGACGGCCGGGACTTCGGCGACCAGGACGACCCAATGCTCGATTCGCGCGCAGACCGAACGCCAGCTGGCGCCCGACCGGGGCAGATCCGCCGACATATGTTCCGAAGGAAGCCCAGGCATTACGCCGCCCTTCTAAAATCGTCTCTGTGCCGTGCTTCGCGCAACGGTGCCGGATCCGGCGTGCCTCACCAAGCCCTCGCCGGAAGGCGGCGATCCGGTCGCCGAACCGCCACCTTCTCCACCGTTCCTCTGCGGAGCGAACGTTCCGACGACGCCGGGGGTTACCCCAACTTGCCGCAGAATTTCTCCAACATCGTCCAGGCTTCGTCGCCGTATTTCTGTTTCCATTCGGCGTAGAAGCCGTTCTTGCGCAGCGCATCGCGGAACGCACCGGAATCCGCATCGTTGAAGACCATTCCGGCCGCCTTCAGGTTGACCGCGGCCTGCGTGTTCAGCCCGACAATGTCGCGGCGCTCATTCATCGCCGCTTCGTTGATGGTGTCGGACAGCAGCTTCCGCAAATCCGGCGGCAGTTGCTCCCAGGCACCCTTGTTCACGACGCCATAGAAGCCGTCCCACATGTGGTTGGTGATCGCCACGTGCTTCTGCACTTCATTGAGCTTGCCCGCTTCGATCAGCGGCAATGCGTTTTCTTCGCCGTCGACGAGATGAGTCTGCAGCGCGGTATACAGCTCGCTCCAGTTGATCGCCGTCGGCGACGCGCCGAGCGAGGTGAACAGCGAAATCCAGATCGGGGCGACCGGGACGCGAATCTTGAAACCCTTGAGGTCGTCAGGCCCCTTGATCGTGCGCTCGGAGCTGGTGATCTGGCGGAAGCCGTTATCCCAGTGCTTGTCGAGCGCGTGCAGGCCCACGCCATCGAGCTGGGCGCGCAGCATATCGCCCATGGCGCCGTCCATCGCCGTCCACAAATGAGCGTAATCGGGAAAGGCGAAGGGCACGTTGTAAAGACCAGTCACCGGCCGCATGACGGAGACGATGTTGCCAGACAGCAACATCATTTCCATGGCGCCCGAGCGGACCTGCGAGAACATGTCGGTATCGCTGCCCAACTGGCTGTTCGGGAACAGGCGGATCTGCAAACTTCCGTCGGAGAGCTTGGCGATTTTGGTCAGCGCTTCCTGCAGGCGGGTATTGCCGACGTGCGAGACCGGCAGGGAGTGGCCCATCTTGAAGACGAATTTGGCCGGAGCGGCGTGCGCCGTGATGATGCCGGGCGCGCCAAGAGCGGCCGTTCCGGCGGCAACCGCCGCACCACCCAACAGCGCACGGCGACTGACGGCGAATTTCTTCATGTTACGTTCCTCCTTCAAACGGCCCTTCATGCAGGCCGGGAATTGTGTCTTCGCAGCCCGCCGGGCGGCGGTTCCCGGCCGAAGCGATGGTCTGGCGCCGATGTCAGAACGAGCAGCCCGCTGATGAAAAAGACCGGGCCGGCGCCGAACGCCGGCCTGTCCTTGACCTGGGTCTCCATTCTGACCTTGAGCAACTCGCTGACAAACGACAGCTCAGGTCACCCCGTCCTGGCCCTTCACATCGCGCAACAGCAGGCCGGGAACGCGCGCGTGGGGACGCCCGCCATTGGTCATCACGAGCGCGACCACAACCTCATCCGCATGCGGCGCGTCATGCAGCCGGATCTCCATCGCGTCGAAATGCGAGACCACGCTCGATGCTTCCGTATATGTCAGCGGGACGTCGATGGAACATCCCTCTGCGCCCGACTTCTTGGAAGACGGGATGATGGCACGGCCGCGCCCGAGCAACACCCGTATGCGCTTGCCAAAAGTCGGATGGATCAGTGCGGCGGCGTGTTCGAGTTCCCCGCCCGCCCCGACGATAGCCGCCTTGCCCCAGCCCTGAACGTCGGCATTTGGCAGTACTTCGAGTATCCGTTCCGCCAGCAGCGCTCCGAGGTTTCCGCCAGCCTCGATGAGCGGCGCGGGATCGGCGCCGATCTTGCCGGCGAGAGGATTTTCGATGACAGCAACCGCGGCGACCTTTATCAACGGGGGCGACACTTCAGCTCCGCCCTCGGTTCTCTGCTCTTCAATGATCGTCAGCAGCTTGCGAATAGTGACAGCCATGTTCTTCGTTCCTCTCCCTCATGATAGGCACCACCAACAGCCCGACCGCATTCACGGTTGGCCTCCGTTACAATTACACTAAAAGGTGATTTTCGCACTGACAAATGCATTAAATTCGTCGTTCGGATCAATACGTCTCATCTGACATCGCCCCTCCGCCGTTGCCCGGCGCGGCGGCGGACAGCCCAAAGCAAGGAACCGAAAGCCATGGAATACCGCACCCTCGGACGCAGCGGGCTGAAAGTGTCACCGCTTTGCCTTGGCGCCATGATGTTCGGCGGCCAGACCAGTGAGGCGGACTCCCTTGGCATCGTCGCGCGGGCACGCGAACAGGGCGTCAACTTCATCGATACCGCCAATACCTACAACGCCGGCCGGTCCGAGGAAGTGGTGGGCCGCGCCATCGCCGGAGAGCGCGACTGGTGGGTGTTGGCAACCAAGGTCGCCGCCAAGGTCGGAGCGGGGCCGAACCAGCAGGGAACCTCACGCCTGCACATCTTCCGCATGGTCGAGGCCGCGCTGCGGCGGTTGCGGGTGGAAACGATCGACATCCTCTACCTGCACAAGGAAGAGCACACGACGGCGATGGAGGTGACGGTGCGGGCGATCGCCGACCTGGTACGGGCGGGCAAGCTGCGTCACTTCGGGCTGTCGAACTACCGGTCGTGGCGGGTGGCCGAGATCTGCCGGCTCAGCGACGCCGCCGGCATCGACCGGCCGGTGGTGAGCCAGCCGCTCTACAACGCGCTGAACCGGATGGCGGAAACCGAGCAATTGCCAGCTTGCGCGCATCTTGGGCTCGGCGTGTTCCCCTATTCGCCGCTGGCGCGCGGCGTGCTGACCGGGAAATACGCACCGGGCGCCGCGCCGGCGGAAGGAACGCGGGCGGGGCGGAAGGACAGGCGGATCATGGAAACGGAATGGCGGGAGGAGAGCCTCAGCATCGCCCAGGAACTGGCGGCGCGGGCGCGGGCGCGCGGGATGACGCCGGGGCAGTTCGCGCTGGCCTGGGTGTTGAACAACCGCCTCGTGACCGGCGCCATCGCGGGACCGCGCACGCTCGCCCAGTGGGACGAATACGTGGGCGCGCTGGACGTCCGGCTGGATGCCGAGGACGAAGCGCTGGTGGACCGGCTGGTGCCGGCCGGGCACCCGTCGACGCCGGGATACACCGACCCCGCCTATCCGCCGGAAGGGCGGATCGCGCGCTGCTAGGAGCCTGCCCGAGAATTCGCTGGGCGGTCCGGTTGGCGTTCTGATTCACGGCGGTTAACTCACACCGCCGCGGGCGACGATCGGCCAGAGGCACTCGACGAATCATTTCGTATTCGATTGATTCGACGTGGCGCGAATTTGGCACGCTCGTGTTCACGATGGCGTCTTCCTTGTCGCTCGTCAGTCGTTCATGGTCGGCAGTTCCCGGTCAGGCTCAGCTTCCGTGGTCCCGTCGGTCCGGGGTCACGGCGAATGGCGTTCCGTCGCTGGGTTCGGATGGGAAGAGAGTCAAGATTCAGACTCTCGATATCATTCCCAACAACAGATGCGTGTGTTGCAGGCATATTCAGGCACTTGTCGAGGACGGCAGGCGTGGCCCGCTGCTGGTTCGGCGTGATGCATCACGAGTTTTGCCCTGAACCGGGACGACGACCCGGCACCTGATGAGCGGCCCGGGCTAAAGCGGCGAGAGCAGGCCTTTCTGTGACGTTGACGACGCCGCCTGGAACCGACACAACGAACCGTCCGCCAACTACCGCGACGGCTGGCCAATGACCAGGTTCACGGGCCCTCATTGGCGGACGAGCGTCGCAATCGTAACTTCGCTCGACGAAACAGGTGGAAGGTCGTAGCCGGTGATGGATGCAATCCGATCTGAACTGGCCCCGCATGGCGTTCTGCGGGCAGGAATAAACCTCAGCAATTCCCTGCTGGTTACGGGGCGAGCGCCCTCCGGCGATCCGGTTGGGGTTGCCCCCGACATGGCGCAAGAGATCGCCAACCGGCTTGGCGTGCCGGTGGTCTATGTCTCCTATGCCGGCCCAGGCGTAATGGCGGACGCCGCGGGCACCGATGCATGGGACATCGGCCTGATTGGGGCCGAACCGGCACGTGCCAAGTTCATTGCCTTTACCTCCGCCTACGCCGAGATCGAGGCGAGTTATCTGGTGCCGCCCGGCTCGCCGCTGCATGCGCTGGAAGAAGTCGATCAGCCCGGTATCCGCATCGCCGTGACGGCCCGCACGGCTTATTGTCTCTGGCTGGAACGCAACATCAAGCGGGCAACGCTGGTGCAGTCCGCGTCGTTGGACACCGCCTACGAGCAGTTCCTCAGCGACAGGCTGGATGCACTTGCAGGACTTGGGCCACGCCTCATCGGTGAAGCCGCCCGGTTGCCCGGCAGCCGCATTCTGGCGGGACGGTTCACGACCGTGCAGCAGGCCATCGGAACATTGCGTGCCAACGCGAAAGGCGCTGCTTTCCTGCAGGACTTTGTCGAAGACGCACGGAATTCGGGGCTGGTGGCCCAGTTGATCGCGCGCCATCGGGTCGTCGGACTCTCGGTGGCATCGTCATAGCCGCTCAGTCAGCCGTACTTGGTGTCAGGCGCGGCTGGGCAGCGCGCCCTTCACGCCGAGCGAGTCATGCCAGGGCTCGTTGAGACTGGGGACGACGAACAGCAGGAACACCGTGGCGATCAGGATCGAGCCGCCGCCGATGGTGAGCGCGAGTTGGAAGTTGCCGGTAACGGTGACCAAAACGCCGGTGACGATCGGCGAGACGACACCGCCGATCGCGCCGATCGCATTGATCAGGCCGCCCACCGAGCCGACATAGGCCTCTGGAATGACGTCGGTGATGATCGTCCAGATGTGGCCGGCACAAGCGGATTCGGCGGAAATGGCCAACACCATGAAGAAGATGGCGAGCCCCACATTATCGGTCCAGCCGGTCACGATGATCGTCGCCGACAGCAGTTGCAGGCCGACCTGAACCGTCTTGCGCGCCCGATTGATGCTCCACCGCCACCGGATGAGCTGGTCGGAGAGGAAACCGACGAAGGGCTGGGCGACCGCCGCCGTGCCGAAGGCGAGTGTCGTGTAGAATCCCATTTCGAGGACAGAGAAATGGCGCCCGGTGATCAGATAGCTTGGGATCCATGTCAAGAACAGATATTGCAGGAAATCCTGAGTGAATTTGACGACGGTAATGCCGATGATTGCCTTGTTCTGCAGCAAGACTCCCCATTTCAGCTTTTCCGCCTTCGGTTTTGGGACGCCACCCGCCACCGGAGCCCGCGACAGATCCTTGAAGAAAATCGCCCATAGGAGGACCCAGACGAGACAGACACCCCCGGTGATGTAGAAGGCGACCCGCCAGCCCCAGCTCGTGATCAGGAAAGCCATGACAATCGGGCACAGGGTCAAGCCGACACGGTTGCCCGACGAGTTGAAGCCGACCACGAAGCCGCGTTCCTCGGTCGGAAAGATGCCGCCGATGACCTTGATCGCGGCGGGGAAGTACGGCCCCTCGCCGATGCCGACGCCAAACCGCACCAGAATGATGTGGGTGATGTTCTGGGCGAAGCCGGTCAAGGCGGAAAACACCGACCATATGGTGAAGGAGGCGCCGAGAACGATTTTCGCGCCGAACCGGTCGGCCAGGAGTCCGCCGAACAGGTTGCCGAGCACGTAGGCCATGAAGAAGGCGGACAACCCGACCCCCATGACCGCCGCGGTGACGCCAAAATCCTTGATGATGAAGGGCACCGCGACCGACAGGCTGGCCCGGTCGAACGAGTTTATGACTGTCGCCGAGAACAGGAGGGCGACCACTCCCACTCTGTACTTAAGCGTATTCTCTAAGGACATATTTTTTCCCATTAGGTCTGCGCAGGTCCGACGCAGCGGGCCTTCCGGGGATCGGTTTTGCGTCGGTCACTATCAAAGCATCGCCAGCGATTGCCGGCGGACCGGCGGCTTGTAGGCGCGGTCGATCTCGGCCAAGTCCTCCGGCGCCAGCACCAGCGCGCCGGCGGCCGCGTTTTCGCGCACATGCTGGGCCGCGCCGGCCTTCGGGATGGAGATCACGTTGGCATGGCGCAGCGACCACGCGATGGCAACCTGGGCCGGGGTGACCCCGTGGCGGGCCGCCACCGCCTTCAGCGCCGGGTTACGCAGCAGCCGGCCGCCCTGGCCCACCGGGGAATAGGCCATCACCGGGATGCGGTGGCTGGCCTGCCAGGACAGCAGGTCGAACTCGATGCCGCGATACTCCGGGTTGTAGAGCACCTGGTTGGCGGCGCAGTTCTCCCCGCCCGGCACGGACAGCAGCGCCGTCATGTCGTCGGCGTCGAAATTGGACACCCCCCAGCGGCGGATCCTGCCCTCCGCCTTCAACTTCTCGAAGGCGGCAACGGTCTCGGCGAGCGGGATGCCGCCGCGCCAGTGCAGCAGGTAGAGGTCGATCACCTCGGTGCCGAGCCGCTTCAGGCTGCGCGCGCAGGCCGCCGGCACGCCGTTGCGGGAGGCGTTGTGCGGATAGACCTTGGTGACCAGGAACACGCGCTCGCGCAGCCCGGCGATCGCCTCGCCCACCACCCGCTCGGAAGCCCCGTCGCCGTACATCTCCGCGGTGTCGATCAGGGTGAGGCCGAGTTCGATGCCCAGGCGAATCGCCGCCGCCTCCTGGCTGGCCGGGTAGTGGCCTTCGCCGATCTTCCAGGTGCCCTGGCCGAGGGCCGCGACCTCCACCCCGTCGGGCAGCGTGACCATGCGCATCATTCCGCCCTCCCTTCCGCGAGGCGCAACAGGCGCAGGAAGTTGCCGCCCCAAAGCAGCCCGAGTTCACGCGCGCCGTAGCCGCGGGCCAGCAGCTCGGCGGTGACGTTCGGGCACTCGCCGGCATCGCGCCAGCCCGCGAAACCGCCGCCGCCATCGAAATCCGAGGAAATCCCGACGTGCTCGATGCCGATGCGCTGCACGGCATAGTCGATGTGGTTTGCGTAGTCGGCCACCGTCACCTCTGCTTCCTTGCGGCCGGCGCACAGGAAGTGCGGCACCGCGGTCACCTGCACCACGCCGCCGACGTCGGCGAGCGCGTCGAGTTGCTCGTCGTCGAGGTTGCGCGGGTGGTCGCACAAGGCGCGAATGCAGGAATGGGTCGAGACCACCGGCGTGCGCGATGCCATCGCGGCCTGCAGCATGGTGGCCTTCGAGACGTGGGCGATGTCGACCAGCATGCCGAGCCGGTTCAGTTCCGCGATCGCCTGGCGGCCGAACGGCGACAGGCCGCCGTGCTCCTCGGCGGCGTCGCCCAGCTCTGGACGCGGATTGGCGCTGTCGCCGAGCGCGTTGTGGCCGTTGTGGGTCAGCGTGAGGTAGCGGGCGCCGAGGTCGCGGAAGGCGCGCAGCCCCGCCAGGTCGGCGCCGATGGCATGGCCGTTCTCGACCGCCGGCACGATGGCGGTGATGCCGTCGCGATGGGCCTGCTCGATGGCCTCAGCGGTGCCGCAGACCCGCACCGCATCGCCGCCCATCGCGACGATGGCGGCGAGCATGGCGCTGACGCGCGCGAAGGCGGCCTGGTAGGCCGCCTCGGTGCGCGGGCCCTGCGGGACGTACGCGGCGAAGCAGGCCCCGGCGAGGTAGCCGCGGCGCATCTTCGGCAGGTCGACACGGCGCTGGGTGTCGTCCGTAAATGCGGGGCCGTCGGGCCACGGGATGTCGATATGGGTGTCGAGGGTAAGTAGGCCTTGGTGCAGCGCGACTGGGTCTGTCATGGCCTAACGGTCGTGGCAGGAGGCGCCGGCGTCAAGTCCGTTGCTTTGGCGACCGGCGGGCGCCGCAGCGCCAGCCCGGCACCGGCCAGCATCAGCGCCATGCCGAGCGCCTCGGTGCCATCCACGTGCTCGTGAAACACCAACATGCCGAGACCCACCGAAATCACCGGGGTTACGAAAGCGTAGGTGGCGGTGCGGCTGGCGCCCCAGTCGCGCACCAGCAGGAAGTAGATGATGCTGGCCCCCAGCGAGCCGGCGAGCACCAGCCACAGCCAGGCCAGCCAGGCCGCCCAGCCCCAGGCCAGCCCGGCGGCGTGCCAGGCGCCCGGCTCCAGCGGCAGCGACAGGGCCAGCAGCGCCACGCCGCCGATCAGGTTGGTGAGACCGGTCAACTGGACCGGCGGAATGATGCGCATCACCCGCCGCGACATCACCGAGGCGACGCAGTAGAGCATCGCGCTGGCCGCCACTCCGGCGGCGCCGAGCAGCTCCGCCAGCCCCACCTGCCCGGCAATGGCGCTCGGGCCGAACAGCACCAGGATGCCGGCGATGCCGATGGCAAAGGCGATGCCCTGCCGCCAGGTCATGCGCTCCTGGTGCATCGCCACCGCGAAGCCGAGCATGCTGATCGGCGTCAGGGCGGAATTGATGACCGCGGCGAGCCCGCTGCTGATCTGCCGCATGCCGTAAAGCTGGATGACGGCGCACAGGCTGACCATGATCACCGACATCACGATCACCCGGCCGAGCAGGCGGGGCGACACCAGCACCCGCTGGTGGCGAAACCGCCGGTATCCCAACAGCACGATGCCGGCGAAAGCCCAGCGCACGCCGGAGAAGAAGGCGGGCGGCACGGCGTTGATGCCGGCTTTCAGGGCGAGCCACGTGGTGCCCCAGACCAGGCAGAGGATCAGGAACAGCAGACGATGCCGCGCGACGGAGGAAAGCGTCGGAAGAAAGGACACGTGTTCTGGGCCTGGCGCCGGATTGCCAGCCCCGATGATAGGCGGCGCGGGCAGCATTGTCCCCCCCCGCTTATCCGGTCAGTCCGGCGCGGCGGCGCGGGCGGCTGCCACGAAGGCGCGGATCATCTCGGGGTCCTTTTTTCCGCGGCTCCGCTCGACGCCCGAGGAGACGTCCACGGCCGGGGCGGCGGTGGCGCGGATGGCCGCGGCGACGTTTCCGCTGGTCAGGCCGCCCGCCAGGATCCAGGGCAGCGGCGCGCGCCAGCCCCGCAGGATCGACCAGTCGAACGCCACCGCGTTGCCGCCGGGCCGGGTGGCGCCCTCGGGCGGTCCGGCCTCGATGACGAAGCCGTCCACACCCCCCGCCGCCGCCGGCAGATCGGTCGCGGTGGCGATGCCGACGGCGCGCCAGACCGGCACGCCGAAGCGGGCGCGCAGCGCCGCGCAGCGGTCCGGCCCGTCGTAGATCTGCAGCACGCTCAGCGGCACCGCCGCCAGCACCGCGGCGACGTCATCGTCGGTCGGCGCCACGAACAATCCGACGCTCGACGGCACGCCCCCCGCCAGGGCGGCGGCCCGCACCGGGGTCACGGCGCGCGGGGAAGCGGGAAAAAAGACAAAGCCGAGCCAGTCGGCACCAGCGGCAAGGGCTGCGTCGCGGGCGGCCTGGTCGTTGATGCCGCAGATCTTGACCCGGATCACGTCAGCTCGGCGGCGATGGCGGCGGCGGCGGCGGCGGGGTCCGGCGCGGCGGTGATCGGCCGTCCCACCACGATCCAGTCGGCGCCGGCGTCGGCGGCCTGGCGTGGGGTCATGGTGCGAATCTGGTCGCCGGACGGAAAACCAGCGGGCCGGATGCCCGGCACCACCAGCACGGCGGTGCGGTCCAGCGCGGCGCGCAACACCGGCACTTCATGGGCGCTGCACACCAGCCCGTCGGCGCCGGCATCCATGGCCAGGCGTGCCAGACGCAGCACCTGCTCGCGCGGGCTGTCCGCCACCCCGGTGGCGGCGAGCATCGCCGCGTCGAAACTGGTGAGCACGGTGACGGCGAGCAGCAGCGGGCGATCGGGGCCGGCCTGCTCGGCGGCACGTCGCGCTGCGGCCACCATGGCGGCCCCGCCGGAGGCGTGCAGCGTCAGCATGCGCGGCTGCAAGTCGAGCACGGCACGCACCGCGCCGGCGACCGTGTTGGGGATGTCGTGCAGCTTGAGGTCGAGAAACACCGGTCGGGCGTCGAGCGCGCGGACGCCGTCGGCGCCGTTGGCCAAAAAATATTCCAGACCCAGCTTGAACAGGCCGCAGTGCGGCGCGACCTGGTCGGCCCAGGCGGCGGCGCGGGCGACGTCGGTGGTGTCGAGCGCCGCGATCAGGCCGGTCATGTCAGCGCGCCGCCAGCGTCGTGCCGGGACCGGGCGCGCTCGCCTTCAAGGCCGCGACCTGGGCTTCCAAATCGTGCGCGGCGCGCTCGAACCGGCGGGCACGACGACGCACGGCCAGCGCGGGGATCCAGACGAACAGCGCGCCGAGCAGGAAGGCGCCGGCCATGCTCACCAGAATGGCGACCGCCGCCGGCGCCGTCAGCTCAAGGCCGGTTCCCCACAGGGAAAGCGTCACCGGCTGGCGGTTGGACAGCCCGAACCAGATGAGCACGACCAGGAATGGCAAGGCGATCAGGGCACGCAGCATGGCGTTCCATCTCGGCAAAAAGACGCGCGGAAACTACCGCCGTTCCGTTCAGGCCGTCACGCGCCCCTTGTGCCCGGCCGCCCTGCGCTTGCCGCGGTTGACCCGTTCGCGCAGTTCCTTGCCGGCCTTGAAGAACGGCGCGGCCTTCTCGTCGACCGGCACGGCCTCGCCGGTGCGCGGGTTGCGACCCGTCCGGGCCTCGCGCCGCTTCACCGTGAAAGCACCGAAGCCGCGCAACTCGACCCGCTCGCCCCGTGCCAGCGCGGCGGTGATTTCGTTGAAGACGGTGGCAACGATCAGCTCCACATCCTGGCCACGCAGATGCGGATTCGCCGCCGAGAGATCCGCGATCAGCTCCGACTTGGTCATGTTTCCGCCCTCGCTGGTCAGCTCTCAGTCATCGCTGTTCCCAGGCTGCCAGATGGCCCACGCGCCGTCAAGACTAAGCCCTTGAGAGAGAACACTTTTCATCATGTCTCCCAGGACGGGTGCGACCGACCCCAGGAGCATCCGGCGGGCCAGCCCGTCAATCTGCAGTTCGACGACCGGCAGCCCCACGGGAATCCCCTTCTCGGCGGCCAGCCAGGCGCGGGCTTCCGGCTCGCCGCCGATCGCATCGACCAGGCCGAGGCCGAGCGCCTGCCGCCCGGTATAGGCGCGCCCGTCGGCCAACGCGCGCACCTGGTCGGGCGGCATGTGGCGGCCGCTGGCGACCATGCCGACGAACTGGTCGTAGAGGTCCATCACCAGCCCTTGCAGCACTTCGTGGCCCTGCGGCGAGGTCGGGTGGGTGAAGCTGGGCTGGTTCTTCAACGGGCCCGACACGATCGCCTCGGCGGTAATGCCGACCCGGTCGAGCAGGCCGGAGATCTCGCCGGTCTGCATCAGCACACCGATCGAGCCGGTGAGGGTGGAAGAGCGGGCGAAGATGCGGGCGGCCGGCAGCGCGACCATGTAGCCGGCCGAGGCGGCGACGCCGGCCATGACCGCGACCACCGGCTTGCGGGCGGCGACCCCGGCGACGGCATCGTGCAGGCTTTCGCCGCCGGCGACGCTGCCCCCGGGGCTGTCGATGTAAACAATCAGCCCGCGCACGGAGTCGTCTTGCGCCAGCGCCGTGACCGCCTCGGCGAGCTTGCGGTTGTCGGTGATCAGGCCGCTGACGGTGAGCCGGGCGAGATGGGCGCCGCCGCCCGGCCGCAGCCGCGGGGTGAGCGCGACAACGGCACAGACGACCACCGCGAGCACCGTCGCGACCCGCCAAAAGAACAGGCGGCGCTTGAGGCGCCGCCTGTCGATCAGCAGGTCGGTTTCGAAGGACATAGCGATCCGGGCCGGCGATCAGCTGTCCTGCTGGAACTGCTGATTGCGGCGGCGGATGGCGGCACCGAGGATGTCGCCCAGCGAGGCGCCGGAATCCGAGCTGCCGTATTCCTGCATGGCCTGCTTGTCCTCGTCCTGCTCCTTGCCCTTGATGGTGAGCTGGAGCTTGCGGGCGGCGCGGTCCACCGACATGATCTTGGCATCGACCTTCTCGCCCACGGCGAAGCGGTCCGGGCGCTGGTCGCCCTTGTCGCGGGCGAGTTCGGCGCGGCGGATGAAGCCGGTGAGCACTTCGTCGACCTTGACCTCGATGCCGTTGGACTGCACCGCGGTGACCACGCAGGTGACGACGGCGCCCTTGCGCACCCGGTCGAGCACGGCGGCGGCGGGGTCGTCGGCGAGCTGCTTGACGCCGAGCGAGATGCGCTCCTTCTCGACGTCGACGTCCAGCACCTTGGCCTTGACGATCTGACCCTTCTCGAACTTGGCCATGGCGGCCTCGCCCGCCTCGTCCCAGGACAGGTCGGACATGTGCACCATGCCGTCGATGTCCGCGGTGAGGCCGACGAACAGGCCGAACTCGGTGATGTTGCGGATTTCGCCCTCGACCACCGAGCCGATCGGATGCTCGTCGACGAACTGCTCCCAGGGGTTGCGCTGCACCTGCTTGAGGCCGAGCGAGATGCGGCGCTTGCCGGAATCGACGTCGAGCACCATGACGTCGACCTCCTGCGAGGTGGCGACGATCTTGCCCGGGTGGACGTTCTTCTTGGTCCAGCTCATTTCGGAGACGTGGACCAGGCCCTCGACCCCCGGCTCCAGCTCGACGAAGGCGCCGTAGTCGGTGATGTTGGTGACGCGGCCGCTGAACTTGGCGCCCGGCGGGTATTTGGCGGCGACGCCCTCCCACGGATCGGCTTCGAGCTGCTTCATGCCGAGGCTGATGCGCTGGGTTTCCGGGTTGAAGCGGATGACCTGGACCTTCACGGCCTGGCCGATCTGCAACGCCTCGGAGGGGTGGTTGATGCGCCGCCAGGCGATGTCGGTGACGTGCAGCAGGCCGTCGACGCCGCCGAGGTCGACGAAGGCGCCGTAATCGGTGATGTTCTTCACCACGCCGTCGAGGATCTGGCCTTCCTTGAGGCCCTGGATCAACTCGCTGCGCTGCTCGGCGCGGGTTTCCTCCAGCACGGCGCGGCGGGACACCACGATGTTGCCGCGGGCGCGGTCCATCTTGAGGATCTGGAAGGGTTGCGGGGTGCCCATCAGCGGGCCGACGTCGCGCACCGGGCGGATGTCCACCTGGCTGCCCGGCAGGAAGGCCACGGCGCCGCCGAGATCGACCGTGAAGCCGCCCTTGACCCGGCCGTAGATCGTGCCGTTGACGCGCAACTGGGCCTCGAAGGCCTTCTCCAGCGTGGTCCATGCCTCTTCGCGGCGGGCCTTCTCGCGCGACAGCACGATGGTGCCGTCACGGTCCTCGTAGCGTTCGACATACAGCTCGATGACGTCGCCGGGCTTGACGTCGGGCTTGGCGCCGGGGGGGCCGAATTCCTTCAGCGCGACACGGCCTTCGCTTTTCAGGCCGACATCGACGACGGCGTATTCCTCGGTGAGCCGGACGACGCGGCCGGTGACGACGGAGCCGTCGAAGCCGGTGTCGCGGCCAAGGGTTTCATCGAGAAGGGTGGCGAAGTCCTCGCCCGCTGCGGGCGGGGCAGAGACGGCGGCGCTGGATGCCATGAGGGTGGGTCTGTCCTTGAGGGGGCGGCGGGGCCGTGCCCGTGCCGCCAACTGCGCTTGCGCCCTTCCCGACTTGCGGGGGAAGCACGACTTGCCCGCGCCGGACATTGCGGACGCGGGCCGGGGTGAAGCTATGGGTCGCACGACCTCCCGGCCGTGCGGCGCACACATAGACGGAGTGCGGATGGAGTCAAGTGAACGCACGCCACGCCGCGCCTTGCGGTGATCCGGAGCAACCCTGATGATCGCCCGCGCACGGTGCCGGTGGCAGCGGCAGTGCGCATCGTCGGGAGAGCCATGACGAAATCCGTGCGCCCTGGCGCCACGCTGGGAATCGGGCTGGGCGTGCTCGCCTATGCCGCCTTCTCGGTGCACGACGCCGACATCAAGTGGCTGGTCACCGACCTGCCGGTCTGGGAGATCCTGTTCGCCCGCAGCGTCACCATCTTCGCCGGCAGCCTGCTGGCCGGCCGGCGGGCGCTCGCGGTGCGCGCGGTGACGACGCCGATGCGCGCCGCCCTGGCCGGGCGGGCCGTGCTGCTGCTGACGGCCTGGCTGCTCTATTACGTGGCCGCGCGCTATCTGCCGCTGGCGCAAATGCTGACGCTGTATTTCGCCGCGCCCGTCCTGACGACACTGATGGCGGCCCCGTTGCTGGGCGAGAAAGTCACCACCGCACGCTGGGTTTCGGTGGGCGTGGGGTTCGCGGGCGTGCTGGTGGCCTGCGATCCGTTCGGTTTGAAATTTTCGCTGCCGGTGCTGATGGTGCTGACCGCGGCGGCGCTGTGGGGCTATTCGGTGATCCTGATGCGCCGCATCGCCCGGCGCGAATCCTCGCTGCTGCAGATGCTGTTCCAGAACGGGTTCTTCATGGCCGTGACCGGGATCGGCACCGTGCTGACCTGGCACCAGCCGAGCCCGGCGCAGATGGCGCTGATGCTGGCCAGCGGGGTGCTGGGCGGGTTCGGGCAGTTCTGCATCTTCGAGGCGGCCCGCCACGCGCCGGCCTCGGTCATGGCGACGGTGGAATACACCGCGCTCGTCTGGGCGTTCTTGCTCGGCTATGCGATCTGGGGCGACATTCCCGACCTCGCGGTTTGGACGGGGGCAGCCCTGATCCTGGCGGCGGGCGGATTGCTGCTGGTGAGCGAACGGCGGGCTGAAAGGAGTGGGGATGGCTGAGGCGGTGGCGGCGCGCGGCTCGGCGCTGGAGGTGCTGTGGGCGTTCCTGCGGCTGGGCTGCACCAGTTTCGGCGGGCCGGTCGCGCATCTCGGCTACTACCGCGCCGACCTCGTGGCTCGCCGCCGCTGGCTGGACGAGGCGACCTACGCCGACATCATCGCGCTGTGCCAGTTCCTGCCGGGTCCGGCGAGCAGCCAGACCGCGGTGTCGATCGGCATGCTGCGCGCCGGACTGCCGGGCGGGCTGGCGGCCTGGGCCGGCTTCACGCTGCCCTCGGCGGTGGCGATGGTCGCTTTCGCCTACGGCGTGTCGCGGGTGGGCGACGTGGCGCACGCGGCCTGGTTGCACGGGCTGAAGATCGTGGCGGTGGCGGTGGTGGCGCAGGCCGTGTGGGGCATGGGACGCACCCTGTGCCCGGACCGGCTGCGCGCGAGCATGGCGGTGGGCGGGGCGATCGTGGCCCTGGCCGTGCCCTCGGCGATCGGGCAGGTCGGCGCCATCGCGGCCGGCGGGGTGATCGGCTGGCTGGCCCTGTCGGCGCCGGCGGCCTCCCCTGGCGGGACGCTGCATTTCGGCGTGCGGCGACCGGCGGCGGTGGCGGCGTTGATTGTGTTCTTTGTCCTCCTCGCGGGGCTGCCGGTGCTGGCGGCGGCCAGCGGCAACCACGCGCTGATGCTGCTCGACCGGTTCTACCGCGCCGGCGCGCTGGTGTTCGGCGGCGGCCACGTGGTGCTGCCGCTGCTCCAGCAGGCCGTGGTGCCGCCGGGCTGGATCACGCCGGATGCGTTTCTGGCGGGCTACGGCGCGGCGCAGGCGGTGCCGGGGCCGTTGTTCACCTTCGCCGCCTATCTCGGCGCGGCGATGGGTCCGGCGCCGGCGGGCGTGGCCGGCGCGGCACTGTGCCTGCTGGCGATCTATCTGCCGTCGGCCCTGCTGCTGGTCGGTGTGCTGCCGTTCTGGGACGGGTTGCGGCGGCGGGCGGGGGTGCAGTCGGCGCTGCGCGGGGTGAACGCGACGGTGGTCGGGGTGCTGCTGGCCGCGCTCTACACCCCGGTGTGGACCTCGGCGATCAACCGGCCGACCGATTTCGGCCTCGGTCTGGCGGCATTTCTCGCCCTGGTGTTCTGGAAGGTGCCGCCCTGGCTGGTGGTGGTGCTGGGCGGCGTGGCCGCGGCCGCGTTAGGCTAGGCGGATGACGCAACACCATTATCGCCGGCGGTGGCGGAATCCTGCGGCCGGCGTAGGTGGTCTGACCATGGATCTTGCCCGATGAGACTGTTGTTCTGGCGTCGCCGGCCGGTGCCGGTGCTGCGGCTGCACGGCATGCTGGCCGCCCGCCCTGGTCCGCTCAACATCGAGACCTTTGGCAAACTGATCGACGCCGCCGTCCGCGCCGCCGGCCGCGGTGGCACCGTGGTGCTGGACATCGACAGCCCGGGCGGCTCGCCGGTGCAGTCCGACCTGATCGCCGCGCGCATCCGCCGCCGCGCCGAGGTCAGGCGGGTCAAGGTGGTAGCGGTGATCGCGGAAACCGGCGCTTCCGGCGGCTATTGGCTGGCCTGCGCGGCGGACGAGATCGTGGCGCACCCGATGAGCGTGGTGGGCTCGATCGGCGTGCGCGGTGGCGGCTTCGGCTTCGACCGGGCGCTGGACCGGCTGGGCGTGCAGCGCCGGCTCTACACCGCCGGCGAGCACAAGGCGCGGCTCGACCCGTTCAGCCCCGAGCGGCCGGAGGACGTCGCCTTCGCCCAGGCGCTGATGGCCGACCTGCACACCCGCTTCAAGGACTGGGTGCGCAGCCGGCGCGGCGCCCGCCTGGTCGGCGCCGAGCACGAGGTGTTCGACGGCGGTTTCGTCCTCGGCGAGCGCGCCCTGGCGCTCGGGCTGATCGACCGCTTCGGCGATCTCGACGGCGTGGTGCGCGAGATCGGCGGCGAGAGGGCCCGCGCGCAGGTGTTTCGTCCGCACCGCCGCGGCCTGCTCGCCCGCCTGCCGCGCATGGCGGTGGATGCCGTGCTGGAGGCGGTCGAGGCGCGGTCGGGGCCGCGGCTTTAGGCGGCCTGACGGCTCAGGGACGCGGCCATGTCCGTCCTGGCGTCGCCAGTCGGCTGAATGCCGAACCGCTCCACCAGGATGCCAATCAGCGCCGGCGTGAGGAAGGCGGGCAAGGTGGGACCCAGGCGGATGTTGCGCACGCCGAGCGCCAGCAGCGTCAGCAGCACCGCGATCGCCTTCTGCTCGAACCAGGAGACGACCAGCGTGAGCGGCAGGTCGTTGATGCCGCAGTCGAACGCCTTGGCCAGCGCGCCGGCAATGACGATGGCCGAATAGGCGTCGTTGCACTGACCCAGATCGAGCAGGCGGGGGATGCCGCCGATGTCGCCGAATTCATGCCGGTTGAACCGGTACTTGCCGCAGCCCAACGTCAGCACGACGCTGTCCTGCGGCACGGCCTCGGCGAACTCGGTGAAGTAGTTGCGCCCCGACGCGGCGCCGTCACAGCCGCCGACCAGGAAGAAGTGGCGGATCGCCCCGCTCTTCACCGCCGCGACCACGGTGTCGGCGACGCCCAGCACGGCGTTGCGGGCAAAGCCGATGGTCACCGTCGCGGCCGGCGCATCGGCCGCGAATCCGGGTTGGGCGCGGGCGGCGGCCAGCACGGGCGAGAAATCATCGTCCACCAGATGCCGCACGCCGGGCCAGCCCACGGGACCGAGGGTGAAGACGCGGTCGCTGTAGGAGGAGTGCGGGTGGATGAGGCAGTTGGACGTCATCACGATCGGGCCGGGAAATTGCGCGAATTCCAGCCGCTGGTCCTGCCAGGCGCCGCCGTAGTTGCCGACCAGATGCGGGAATGCCTTGAGCGCCGGGTAGGCGTGCGCGGGCAGCAGCTCGCCGTGGGTGTAGACGTTGATGCCCTGACCCCTGGTGGCTTCCAACAGGGCCATCAGATCCTTCAGGTCGTGACCGGACGCCAGGATCGCCTTGCCCCGCACCGGCGTCATGCGCACCACCGTGGGCTCGGGCATGCCGAATGTGCCGGTGTTGGCCTCGTCGAGGATTTCCATCACCGTCAGATTGAGCCGGCCGAGCCGCAGCGCCTGCTCGAGGAGGGCTTCAGCATCGGTCGGGCAACCCGCCAGGAAAGCCAGCGCCTCTTCCACCCCGGCGTAGATTTCTTCCCGGGCATGGCCGAGGACCTGGGCGTGGTAGGCGTACGCGCAGACCCCCTTGAGCCCGTACAGAACCAGCGCGCGCAGGCCGATGATGTCGTCGCCCACCTGGTCCCGACCGGCGAGGACGCCGACGCCGGCGGCCTGCGCCAGCATGCCCGCCTGGTCCGCGGCCGGTTCGAAAGCGGCGGGGCCGGTCAACACCGCCATCGGCCGGCCGAGCCGGTGCGCGGCCGACGCCGCCTGTTCGCGTAGGCCGTCGCGAACCGCGGCGGCCCGGCGGATCAGCGGAACAAAGCGATCGGGATCGAAGTTCACATTGGTCAGCGTGGTGAAAACCGCGTGCAGGATGAAACGGTTTGCCTCCTCGTCCACCACGCCAAGCTGCCGGGCGGCGCTGGCATGTTGCGCGACACCCTCGAGCGCATAGAGCAGCAGATCCTGCAGATCGGCGGTCACGGCGTCCTTGCCGCAGGAGCCTTTCGCCGCGGCGCAGCCGTTGCCGCCGCCGGATCGTTCGGTCTGCTCGCATTGATAGCAGAACATCGCCAGAAACTCCTTTCGGGTCACCTGTTGGTCAATACGGAACGCGATGCGGCGGGCATCAGCCCGTAAATCTCGGGAACAGGACGTTGTTCTCGATATGAATGTGCTCCATCAGGTCGTCGACGAGCTTGCGTGCACCGACCGCGAGCGCGCGCCAGGTCGGGCATGCATCCTCCGGCACCGTGAAATCACGGGTCAGCCTCTCGATCTCGCGCAGATGGACGCCGTGGCTGTCGTGCTCGGCGAGCATGACGGATATCGGTTGCGCAATCATGGGATGGCCGCCGCGGCGCATCATCGGGAACAGGATCCGTTCCTCCTTTTGCATATGGCCCTCGAGCTCGTCGGCCATCGTTTCCAGGAGGTCGGCGAGGCCGTGCGGGGCGGCGGGGTGGGCCTGGTGCGCGGCTTCGACGCGGCGCGCCAGCCGGGCGAGCTCCGGCAACTCGCGCCGATGGGTCGCGTGGTAGCGGGTCTCGATTAGTTCGATCAGCGCCTCGGTCGTCTCGGGCGAGGCACCCGGGGCCGCGAGTGCGACGAGCGCATCGAGTTCCGCTTGCAGGTCGGCGAGCGAAAGCCCCTTCGCGGCACTGGCCTCGGCCAGCGACACCCGGCCGCCGCAGCAGAAGTCCAGCTTGCGGCGACGGAACACAGCCGTGGCGCCGGGCAGCGTGGCGGCGATGTCGGCCAGGGTGCGGGTCGCCAACAGGGCTTGCGGAGATGCGGTCGCACTCATGAAACAACCTCCTGCCCGGCTGGACGGCGGGCGATGCCCTTCGCGGCGCGGCGGGCTGACGCGATTGCCGGCAAGTGGTATCGGCAATACCAGTTACATGCTCGCCCCAATGTGGTATTGTCAATACCAATTTGGGGTATTCCCATGCGCCTGCTCGCCTCCACCGACATCGCCCTTCGTGTCCTGATGCTGCTTGCCCGCGCGCCCGCGGAGCGGCCGGTGAGCGTGGACACGCTGGCGACGGCGCTCGGTGGGTTATCGAGCCATCACCTGCACAAGATCGTTCAGGACCTGACGAGCCTCGGCATAACGCGCACGGTGCGGGGGACGGGCGGCGGCGTATTGCTTGCCGTGCCGCCGGAGCAGGTGCGGCTGGGAACGGCGGTGCGCGCATTGGAACGGGACCAGGCGCTGGTGGAGTGTTTCCGCGACGAGGGGTGCGCCTGCACGCTGGTTGTGGGATGCCGTCTGCGCGGCATGCTGGGGGCGGCGCAGAACCGGTTCTACGAAAGCCTGGATGGCCACACGCTGGCCGATTGCATACCGCTCACGCCGGCGCCGGCGCCCGCGTCATCGTAGGATTGGGCCGGCCGTCAGTGCGCGGTGCCGCTGAAACCGAGGAAGCCGGCTTGCGGCACCGGAGTGGCGGGAACGTCGGCATATTGCTGCGGCACGGGGCGCGGGACGGTGGCGACCGGGGTGGGCCGCGGCGGAGCGGACGGTGCGGGCCGGGCGGCCGGGTGCGCCGGCGGCGCCGGCGTGGACGCCACCTTGGCCGGCGGCACGCCCTTGCCGGAGGAGCCGCGCAGCGACAGCAGCAGGAAAGTGATGTCGTTGCGGCTGAGATCGATCGAAAGCTCGGTCGGCGTCAGCCCAAGCTCGTTGGTGGCGCGGAGGTCGGCGCCACGGGCGATGGCGTCGCGTGCCACGACGATGTCGCCGCGATTGATCGCGTCGAACAGCGCCTCGTTGGGGTGCATGTCGCTCGGCGGCCGGTCCTGCTTGGCTGGCTCGCTGGAGTTGGTGGCCCCCGGCAGGGCGGGCGGCTGCACCACCTTCCGCTCCTTGGCGGGTGCCGGCGTATCCATCGGGTGGGTCGCCGTTTGGCCCGGCGAGCTCATGATCCCCTGCGCCTGAGCGGCGGGGGGGGCCAGCAAGGCGGCGGTCAGCAAAGCGGCTGGCAGCGCCACGCCGAGGCGGGAAGGGACATGTGTCATGGGCCCATCCTCGCTCAAGACGGGTTCAGATGAAAGACCCCGCATGGAAGTGGGTCGCATCGCCCACCCAAGCCAGGCACGGCACCATCAGCCGGGCCGCTGCCGGGTGCACCGGCGTAAAGGATTGCGGCCGGTCAGGCCCCCTCGCGCCGCCAGGCCAGCACGGCCAGCCCCAGGATCAGCGGCAACGCCAGCCAGGGGGGGAGCAGCGGGGTCGCGGCGATGCCGGTCACCAGGTGATCGTGGCGGCGTTGCAGTCCGATCCAGCTGCTGCCCGCCGCCTCCAGTCCGGGATCGGTCCGCCGCAATTCGGGCGCCCCCGCCGGATCGAGCCAGTGGATGCTACCGCCGGTCGCGCGCACCAGGGGGGCCAGCAGCGTGGCGGTGGCGCGCAGGTCGGCCATCTCCAGCGGATTGGCGGCGCCCGCGGCGGCATAGGCGGTGTGTGCGCCGTCGCTCGCCTGCCACACGCCCGGCAAAGCGGCCGCCAACTGCCCGACCGCGCGCCCGGGCCGCGTCGGTGTCAGCGCCAGTTGCTGCTGCTTGCCGTCGGGGTCGGTAACCGTGACCGGGGCTGGCGGCCGGTCGTCGGTGCTGCGGCGCTCGACCGCGAGCCTGCCGTGCTCGGCGCGCGCGGTCAGCGCGTTTTCCTCCAGTTCGGGTTCCTTCATCAGCCAGTGCGCCACCCGGCGCAGCAGTTCGGCCTGCGGACCGCCGCCCTGGTGGCCGCGCGACCACAGCCAGATCTGATCGGACAGCAGCATCGCCACCCGCCCCTCGCCGACATGGTCGAGCAGCAGCAGCGGGTCGCCTTGCGGGCCGCTGAGCAGCGTATCGCCCTGTTGGGTGCCGGCCTCGATGCGGCGGTACCAGGAACCCCATGCCGGCTCGCCCTGCGCCCGCCATCCCGCCAGTCCGGCGGTGACCGGATGGCGCGTGCCGAGCGGGCTCACCAGCGGGCGGAACGCGCCCTCCACCACCGCGCCCGTCGCCGCCGGCCAGGCCGGCAGCACGGTGCCCAGCGGGCTCAGGGCCAGGCTGGCCGGGCCGGCGAACTCCGGCCCGACGCTGAGCAGCAGCGCCCCGCCCGCGCGCACGTAGTCGGCGATGTTGCGCAGGTAGAGCGTCGGCAGGATGCCGCGATTCTGGAACCGGTCCAGGATGATGAGGTCGAATTCCTTGATCTTCACCTGGAACAGCTCGCGCACCGGAAAGGCGATCAACGCCAGCTCGTTCAGCGGCGTCAGGTCATCCTTTTCGGGTGGGCGCAGGATGGTGAAGTGCACCAGATCGACCGCCGGATCGGCCTTCAGCAACCGCCGCCAGGTGCGCTCGCCGGCGTGCGGCTCGCCGGAGACCAGCAGCACGCGCAACCGGTCGCGCACCCCGTTGATGGTCACCACGGCGCGGTTGTTGAGGTCGGAAACCGCTCCGGGGAGCGGGTCGGCGGTCATTTCCACCACCGTGGGTCCGGCGCGGGTGATCGGCACTTCGACCCCGTGCTCCAATCCGAGCGGCACGCTTTCCACCCGCGGCGGCTCGCCGTCGCGACGGATCGTCAGCCGGGCGGCGCGCCCGGTTGCCAGTCCGGCGCGCGGCACGCCCAGGTCCTCCACCGCCATGCGGATGGTCACCGACTTGCCGACGATGCCGTAGCCCGGCGCCTCGACAATGCGGATGCGCCGGTCGGTCTGTTCGCCGCGGGCCGGGATCAGCACGTGCAGCGGCGTGCCGCCGAACGGATTGCCGGGCGGGATGTCGTGCACCTGCCCGTCGGTGATCGCCACCACGCCCGCCAGCCGCGCGCGCGGAATGTCCGCCAGGGCGCGGTCGATGGCGGCGAACAGGCGGGTGCCCTCGGAGCCGGACTCCGGCACGGTGACCGTCCGCAGTTCCAGGTCCGGCAGCGCGCGGGCCTGCTGCTCGACGCGGGCGCGCGCGGCCTCGGCCAGTTCGGTGCGGTTTCCCACCGCCATGCTGGCGGTCTGGTCAACCACCAGCAGTCCGATATCGGGCAGGGTCTCCCGGGTTTCCTCGACCAGCCGGGGGCCGGCGAGCCACAGCAACAGGACGGCGAAGGCGAAGGCGCGCCAGATCGTGCCGCGCGCGCGCCGCCACAGCGCCAGCGCGAGGGACAGCACGCACACCCCCGCGAGCGCCGCGAACAGCCATGCCGGAAGGGCGGCGTCGAAGCGCAGCGCGGCGATGGCCTGTTCCATGTGCATCGGTCAGGCGCCCTTCACTGACCCAGTCTTTCGAGCAGCGCGGGCACGTGCACCTGGTCGCCCTTGTAGTTGCCGGTCAGCGCGTACATCACGAGATTGACCCCGAACCGGTAGGCCAGCGTGCGCTGCCGGTCGCCGCCGGGCATCACCGCGTAGGCGGGGCGGCCGGACCCGTCGACCGCCCAGGCCGCCGCCCAGCCATGGCTGCCGATGATGACGGGGCTGACGCTATCGTTGCTGCGATCCTGGTCGCGCTGCACCCACACCGTGTCGCCGGCGAACCGGCCCGGGAAATCCTGCAGAAGATAAAAAGCGTGCGCCAGCACATGGGCGGACGTCAGCGGCGCCAGCGGCGGCACCGCGAGCCCGTGGGCGACCCGCTCCAGCGCGGCGCCCGCGCCGGGATTGAAGCCCTCGCCGCTGCCCCCACCGCCGCTGGTGTCGATCACGATGATGCCGCCATTGGCCATGTAGGCATTCAGCGCCGCCACCGCGGTTGCCGCCGGCGCGCCCGCATCGCCGGTGATCGGCCAGTACAACAGCGGATAAAAGGACAGATCGTCCTGGCCCGGCATCACCGCGGCCGGGATGGCGAGGTTGGCCGCGGTGCGCTGGTTCACGTAGTCCGACAGCCCGGCCAGCCCGCTGCGCGACACCTCGTCGACCTGGGCGTCGCCGGTGACGATATAGGCCAGCCTCGTGGCCAGCGCCGGGTTGGGCTCCGGCGGCGTCTGCGCCTGGGCCGGGGGCGCGACCACGAACAGCGCCAGCACGACGGTGGCGGCGCGCAGCAGGCCGCGCAGGCGCAGCGACACCAGCAGGTCGATCACCAGCAACGCCAGGGCGAGGGCGATCAGCGGCGTCGCCAGCGCGCGCTCCGGGGCGACGCCACCGATCGGCATCTCGCGCCCTCCCGGAATGGCCGGCGCCGCCACGGGCAGCGCCATGCGGTTGGACAGGTTAAGCGCCCGTCGTCCGTTCTCCGGCCCGTACAGCCCCGGCGGGTGACGCGGTGAAACCAGGGCCTCGGCCAGATCGCGGGCCGGGATGGCGGCCGCGGCGGGCGGCGGCGTGGCGAGCTGGCCGAACCCGTCCAGCGTCTCGGCCGGCGCCAGCGGCGGGCCGTCCACGGCCTGGTCGGTGGCCACCCCAACCGATAAATCCACCAGGCGGCGCAGCATGGTGACGAACAGGCCGGAGAGCGGCAGGTCCGACCAGTCGGCATTGGCGGTGACGTGGAACAGCACGATCCTGCCCGCCCCGCGCGGGGCCTGGGTCACCAGCGGCGTGTCGTCGGCCAGCCGCGCCCAGGTGGCGTCCGTCAGGTGGGCGCCCGGCTCGGCCAGCACCTGCCGGGTCACCTTGACCTCGTCCGGCACGGCGAGCCCGGCGAACGGCGAGTTGGCCGCGAACGCGGCGAGCCCGGCGGGCTGGCTCCACGACATCGTCCCGCCCAACTGGCGGTCGCCGGCCAGCAGCTTCACCGGCAGCAGCGTATCGGGATGCTCGGCCAGGCGCGGGCCGGCGAACCGCACCAGCAGGCCGCCCCGCTCGACCCATCTCGCCAGCGCGTCGGCATCCGGGCCGTCGGCGACATAGTCGGCCAGGATCAGCACCGACAGGTCGCGCGACAGCAACTGCGCCAGCGTGCCCTGGCGGACCTCGGTGGTGGGCGCCAGCGCGCGTTGCAGGTAATAGAGTTCGCCGGTCAGCGGCGTCGCGGCGGTGGTGGGATCGCCGGCGAGCAGCCCGACGGGTCGGCGGCGCCAGCGCTCGTCCAGCAGGACGACCGCACCGGCCGAGGACTGGCCCTCCAGCACCAGCCGGCCCAGGCGGTTGCGCAACTCGGGCGGCAGCACGATCGGCGCCTCCGCCTCGGCGGCATCCGGGGCGAAGCTGACCAGCGCGCGTGCCAGCGTCCGCCCGTCGCCGGTCTGCGCCAGCACCGTGGCCTCGCCGGGCAGGCCGCGCGGCACCTGGGCAACGCGGGCCACCAGCCGGTCGGCCTCGGCGCGCGGGGCCAGCAACAGGCGGGCCGGCGCGACCGCGTCGCGCAGCACCTCCACCGGCCCGACCGCGGCGAGGGCGGCGGCGAAACCATCCCAGCCCGCGCCGCCGGTGGTGCCGTCGGCGAGGTACAGCACGCCCCCCCTGCCCGCCCAGTCCCGCAATGCGGCCGCCGCGGCGGCGCGGTCGACCGGCCAGGGTTTCGGGCGCAGCGCGGCCAGGCGGGTGCGCGCCTCGGACACCGGCATGACGGGCGTGGCCGCCGGCGCGGCCGCGGTCTCGTCCGGCGCGGTGGCGAGCAGGCCAACCTGGCGGCCCGCGCGATCCGCACGGTCGAGCACGGCTTCGGCCGCGGTCATGCGCCGTGGCCAGTCCACGGCGGCGGCCCAGCCGTCATCGACCACCAGCAACAGGGGACCACCGCCGGGCAGGCTGCCGCCGGCGTCCAGCACCGGGCGAGCCAGTCCGACAATCACCAGCCCGGCCGCGATCATGCGCAGCAGCAGCAGCCACCAGGGCGTGCGCGCCGGCGTCTCGGCCGTTGCGGTCAGCCCCATCAGCATGCGAACCGCCGGGAAAATCTCGCGGCGCGGCGACGGCGGGGTGACCCGCAGCAGCCACCACAGCAGCGGCAGCGCCGGCAGCGCGAGCAACACCCAGGGGGCGGCGAAGATCACCGTCCCCCCGCCGCGCGCACGCCGGCCTGCGGGGCCAGCGCGGTATAGAGCGCCAGCAGCGCGGCCTCCGGCGAATTGTCGGTGCGATGGATGGAGAAGCCGAATCCGGCGGCGGCGCAAATCGCCGCCAGCCCGGCCTGC
The DNA here is from genome assembly GCA_964459005.1 of uncultured Acetobacteraceae bacterium. Lineage (GTDB taxonomy): Bacteria > Pseudomonadota > Alphaproteobacteria > Acetobacterales > Acetobacteraceae > Rhodovastum. The sequence goes on along the minus strand of CAYWOW010000001.1, from coordinate 41,564 downwards.
TGCGCGGCCAGCCGCTTCACATAGGCTTCGCGGATCCCCTCGACGCGGGGAATCAGGGTCTGCGGGCCGTGCCGCACGCCCTCGAAACGCACCCGCCCGCTATAGGGCAGCAGCGCCTCGGCGGGATCGAGCACCTGCACCAGGTGCCCGGTCACTGGCACCGCGGCCAGACGCCCGATCGCCGCCTGGATGGCCGCCAGCGGGCTGAGCAGGTCGCCGATCAGCACCACCCGCGCATGCCGGGGCAGCTTCACCTCCGGCGGCAGGCCGTCGCCTTCGGGCAGGCGTTCCAGCTCGGCGGCCAGCCGCTCCAGCCCGGCCCGCCCAAAGGCGTGGCGCGACGTCGGCGCCAGCAGGCTCACCCGCTCGCCGCCGCGCAGCAGCAGCGCGGCCAGCGCCAACGCGAGCAAGCCGGCCCGCTCGATCTTGGTGGTGGTGGCCTGGCGCGACCGCCACCGCATGCCGGGCGCGCCGTCGCGCCATAGCACGACGGTCTGCGCCGCTTCCCACTCGGTTTCGCGGATATAGGCGCGGTCGGAGCGGGCGGATTGCCGCCAGTCGATCCGGCTCGCCGGGTCGCCGGCCAGGAAGGGACGGAACTGCCAGAAACTGTCGCCCTGACCGACCCGGCGGCGGCCGTGCACCCCCTGCGCCACGGTCGACGCCACCCGCTCCGCCGCCACCAGCAGCGGCGGCAGGCGGTCGGCGAGCGCCTCGGCACGGCGGGCCTGGAAGTGGGGGGCGGGCGCGGCGCCGCTCATTCGATGTGCTCGACCAGGCGGGCGATGATGTCGGCCAGCACCACGCCGTCGGCGCGGGCGGAGAAATTGAGCGCCATGCGGTGGCGCAGCACCGGCGGGGCAAGGGCGGCGATATCCTCCACGCTCGGCGCCAGCCGCCCGTCCAGCAAGGCGCGGGCGCGCGAGGCCAGCATCAGCGCCTGCGCCGCGCGCGGACCGGGGCCCCAGGCGACATGCCGGCGCACCATCTCGTCCTCGGTGCTCTCCGGCCGGCCGCCGCGCACCAGGCGCAGGATGGCCTCGACCACGCTCTCGCCCACCGGCACCCGGCGGATCAGCGCCTGGGCGGCGATCAGTTCCTCCGGTGTCATGGCCTGCACCGGCCTGGCCTCGGCCGCCCCGGTGGTGGCCACCAGCATGGCGCGCTCGGCGTCCAGCTCGGGATAGCTGACCTGCACCTCGAGGAGAAAACGGTCGAGCTGGGCCTCCGGCAGCGGGTAGGTGCCCTCCTGCTCGATCGGGTTCTGGGTGGCCAGCACGTGAAACGGTCGGGGCAACGGGTATTCGACGCCGCCCACCGCCACGCGCTGCTCCTGCATGGCCTGCAGCAGGGCGGACTGGGTGCGCGGGCTGGCGCGGTTGATCTCGTCGGCCATCAGCAACTGGCAGAACACCGGGCCGGGCACGAAGCGGAAGCTGCGCCGTCCGCCCGGCTCCTCGTCCAGCACCTCGCTGCCCAGGATGTCGGCCGGCATCAGGTCGGGGGTGAACTGCACCCGTTTGGAGGCCACGCCCAGCACGATGGCGAGCGTCTCGACCAGCCGGCTCTTGCCCAGTCCGGGCACGCCGACCAGCAGCACGTGGCCACCGGACAGCAGGGTGATCAGGGTCTGGTCCACCACCTCCGGCTGGCCGTAGATGGCGCGCCCGACCTGGGCCCGCACGGCGGCGATGCGCGCCCCGAGCGCCTCCACCTCGGCGAGCAGGTCGCCGCCGGCGGGGGGCGGCGCGGCCAGCACGGTTGCGAGCGACGCCAACGGCCCGGCGGGGTTCGAAACGGATGGCATGGGATGGTCCTTGTCTGGCCTAATCATCCTAGATTGGTGTTCTCGCGCAGTGTGCCACTTTCACCGGCGGGGGGATGATCCCTATATCGCAGGACGAATCGGCCGGGCCGGATGAAATGTCGGAGAGGCATCGGTGAGTGACGCCGCGCGCAGCATAGCAGGAGACACCGCCGTCGCGGGTGACCGGCCCGGCGCCGCCAGCCCGGCGGACGACGTCCGTGCACCCGCCGCGGCACGCCGCCCGATCGAGTGCGGCGACCTGCCTTTCGTCATCCGCCGTGACGGTACCTGGATGTATCGCGGCAGCCCGATCGACAGGAAGGAACTGGTCTGCCTGTTCGCCTCGGTGCTGAAACGCGACGATGAGGGCGACTTCTGGCTGGAAACCCCGGTGGAACGCGGCCGTATCGCGGTGGAGGACGCCCCCTTCCTGGCGGTCGAACTGGACTGGACGGGCTGCGGGCGTGACCAGGTGCTGACTTTCCGCACCAATGTTGACGAACTTGTCACCGCCGGGCCGGACCACCCGATCCGGATCGCCCACGATCTGCTGACCTGCGAGCCGACCCCCTATCTGCTGGTGCGGCGCGGCGCCGGGCGCCTGAACATCGAGGCGCGCATCTCGCGGGCCGTCTATTACGAGCTGGTGGCCCTGGCCGAGCCGGGCGAGCTGAACGGGCGGTGCGTGCTCGGGGTATGGAGCTGCCGCTGCTTCTATTCGCTCGGCGAACTGCCGCGTTGCGAGGACAGCTAGCGCGTGGACGCCCAGGCGTTGCGGGCGCGGTTGGCCGCGCGGGACGCAACACGGCCGCTGCCCGCCATCCGTGCCGCCGAGGACGCGCCGCTGCCGCCCGCCATCGCCGCGCCGGCCGGGTCGGACGACGCCGTGGGGCTGGTTGACGGCGCGCTGGTGCGGGCCGCCGTGCTGGTGCCATTCCTGCTCGGTCCGGTCTCCGGCGTGCTGTTGACCAAGCGCAACGCCCAGCTGAGCATGCACGCCGGCCAGGTGAGCTTCCCGGGCGGGCGGATCGACGCTACCGACCGCAGCCCCGAGGCGGCCGCGCTGCGCGAGGCTCAGGAGGAGATCGGGCTCGACCCCGCGCGGGTGGAACTGCTCGGCCGGCTTGGCGACTACGTCACCGGCACCGGCTTCTGCATCACCCCGGTGGTCGGCCTGCTGCCGGTGGGGGTGGGGCTGGACCGGCTGGACCTGGTGCCCTCGCCCGACGAGGTGGAGGCGGTGTTCGTGTTGCCGATGGCCGTCCTGCTCGATCCGGCGGCACCGCGCCGGCAGCGGGTGGAGTGGCGCGGCCGCTGGCGCGACTTCTGGGTGTGGCCGCATTCAGAGCATTACATTTGGGGAGCGACCGCGGCTATTCTGGTGCACCTGGCCGCCGTGTTGCGCGGGGAGTGATGCTTCGTTTCGCCGAGATCGGCCTGTTCCTGGTTCCCTTCGTCCTCTACGGGGCGTGGCGGGTCCTCGGCGCGCGCGCCACCACGGGACTGATCTGGGCGACGGCGGTGGTGGTGGGCGTGCTGGGAGCGACGATCATCTGGTACGGCATGGAGCGCAGCCTGCCCGCGGGCACCCCCTATGTGCCGGCGCAACTGCACGACGGCAAGATCGTGTCGGGACATGGAAGCTGACCGCACCGGCCCGGGCGAGCCGCCGGCCCTGCGTGTCGCGCCACCCGCTTTCTTCGCCGAACCGGGCCTGCTCGCCGTGCTGGCGGCATTGCCCGGCGCCCGCGTGGTCGGCGGCGCGGTGCGCGACGCCCTGGCCGGGCACCGCGTGACCGATGTCGATCTCGCCACCGGAATGCGGCCCGAGGAAGTGATCCGCCGGCTGCGCGAGGCCGGGCTCAAGGCGGTGCCGACCGGACTGGACCATGGCACCGTCACCGCGGTCGCCGGGCATCGCGGCTTCGAGGTGACCACGCTGCGCCGCGACGTCGAAACCGACGGGCGGCACGCCGTGGTGGACTACACCGACGACTGGCGCGCCGACGCGGCCCGGCGCGATTTTTCCATCAACGCCATGTCGATGACGGCGGACGGCGCGGTCTACGATTATTTCGGCGGCGCCGCCGACCTGCGCGCCGGGCTGGTCCGCTTCGTCGGCGACCCGGCGACGCGGATCGCCGAGGATTATCTTCGCATCCTGCGGTTTTTCCGTTTCCAGGCGCGCTACGGCCGGGGCGAACCCGACGCGGCGGCGCTGGCGGCGATTGGCGCCGGCGTTCCGGGACTGGCCCGGCTGTCGGCCGAGCGGGTGTGGAGCGAACTCAAACGGATTCTTTCGCTGCCGGATCCGGCCGGGGCGGTGGCGTTGATGGGGGTAACCGGCGTGCTGGCGGCGATCCTGCCGGAAGGGACATCACCGGCCGGACTGGCGGCGCTGGTCGCCGCCGGCGCGCCGGCCGATCCGCTGCTACGGCTGGCGGCGCTGCTGGACGGCGACGCCGCGGCGCTGGCGGCCCGGCTGCGCTTTTCCACCGCCGAGGCCAACGGGCTGGTGGCGTTGCGCAGCGGCGAGGTTCCCGCCGACGACGCCGACGACGCCGCGCTGCGCCGGGCACTGGCGGACACGCCGGCCGACATCCTGATCGGGCGGGCCTGGCTGGCCGGACGCGGCGCCGCGTTGCGCCAGCGGCTGGCGGCGTTGCCGCGGCCGGTGTTTCCCCTCCACGGCCGCGATTTGCGCGCCGCCGGCATCGCGCCGGGTCCGCCGATGGGACAATTGCTGCGACAAACGCGGGAATGGTGGCTGGCCGGCGGCTGCGTCGCCGACGCTGCCGCGTGCCTCGCGGCGCTACAGGCGGCGATGCGCTAACGCCGCCCGGTCGCCGCCTCGACGGCCGCCAGCACCGCCGCGACCGGAATCGCCGTCATCTCGGTGCCGCCAAAACTCTGTGCCCGCAGCACCGTCAGCTCGGGTGTCCAGGGCGCGAACTTGTCCGGCTCGGTCGGTCCGAACAGCGACACCAGCGGCAGATCCGCCGCCGCCAGCAGATGGCCGCCGCCGCAATCGCCCGCCACCCCGGCCAGGCAGCGCCGCGCCACCGCCAGCGTCAGCATCGGGTCGGCCGTGGCGCCCGCCGCTTCGGCCTCCTGCAAGGGGAACCGCGCCTCCGGCAAGGCGGCGGCCAGGTCGGGATGCCACTCGCGCTCGGCCGGGCCGAGGATGATGGCCGGCTGCACCCCCCGCGCCGCCAGCGCGCGCGCCAACTCGATGTGGCACGGCAGCGGCCACGCCTTGTGCCGCCCGCCGGCGCCGGCCACCAGCGCCACGTAGCGCCCGCCATCCGGCAGCAGCCGCTCCGCCAGTGCTCGCGCCTGCGGGTCCTGCCATAGCTCCCCGGTCGGCGTCACCGGCCGGCCGGCCGCCACTTCCGCCAGGTACAGCAGCCGCGAGATCAGCCGCCGCCGCTTGCGCCAGAACCCGGGCGGCCGGCGGCTCGACAGCAGGTAGCGCCCGGCCCGGGAGAAAAACTGCCTGGCCCCCAGCTGGCGCAGCGCCCAGGCGGTCGCCACCAGCGACTGCGTGTCGATCAGGATGTCGAGGCCACCGGCCTGCCGGCGCAGCGCCTCGCCCAGGCCGGCGCCGACGCCGGTGTTCTCCAGCGTGCGGTCCACCAGCCCGTGCACCAGCGGGCGCAGGACCCCGGCATAGACGCTGGGCCCCCGCCCGGCGACCCAGGTGAGATCGCCATCCGGCCAGGCGCTGCGCAGCGCCCGCACGAACGGCAGCTTCATCAGGCCGTCGCCAAGCAGGTCGAGGTCGCAATAAACGGCGATGCGGAGACGCTGCGGCATGGGGTCTCGTATCGCAGGCCGAGGGAAAATACCCTACCGTCGCGCCGCAGGGCTGGCACCTGGAATCTCTGGCACCTGGAATCTGGCGGACCAGGCTGTTACACGCCGTCGCCATGAATGACTTCCCGCCTGCCGCGCCGACGGCGCCGGACGACCGGACGGCGCCGTTGCTGCGGCGACTCTGGCGCGACCACGTCCGTCAGCACCGTTACATGATGCTGACCGTGCTGCTGCTGACGCTGCTGATGGCCGCCACGCAGGCGATCTATCCGGAGGTCATCAAGGACGCGGTCGACATGTTCACCCGCCGCGACCGGCGCATTCTGTATCAGGTGCCGGCGATGGTGGCCTGCATCACCGCCGTCCGGGCGGTCGCGTGGTATTTCCAGGCCGTGCTGATGCAAAAGGTCGTGCTGCTGGTCATCCGCGAGCTGCAGGACCGGATGTTCCACCACCTGACCAATGCCGACCTCGCCCGTGTCGAGCGCGAGGCGCCGGCCGTGCTGGCCAGCCGCTTCACCACCGATGCGGCCACCATTCGCGAGGCGCTGAGCCGCGCCGTCAACGGCCTCGCCGATGCGGTGACCATCATCGGGCTAGTCGGCTGGATGATCTACGCCGACTGGGTGTTGAGCCTGATCGCCTTCGTGATGCTGCCGATCGCCGCGGTGCCGATCCAGCGCATCGGCCGGCGCATCCGCCGCGCCTCCGGCGGCATGCAAATGCGGGTCGGCGAGACCGCGGCGCTGCTGAACGAAAGCTTCGCCCAGGCCCGCACGGTGCGCGCCTACCGGCTGGAGGGTCAGGAGACCCGGCGCGCCGAGGCGGCCTTCGACCGGCTCTACCGGGCGCTGATGAGCATGACCCGCTCCCGCGCGCGCATCGACCCGCTGCTGGAGATGCTGGGCGGGCTGGCGGTGGCGGCGGTGCTGGGGTTTGCCGGTTGGCGGGCGGCGCTGGGCAGCAGTTCGATCGGTGATTTTGCCGGTTTTGTCGCCGCCCTGCTGATCGCCTCGCGGCCGCTGCGCGCGCTCGGCAGCCTGAACGCGGCGTTGCAGGAAGGGCTGGCCGGGCTGGTGCGCGTGTTCAGCGTGACCGACGAGAGGCCGGGCATCGCCGAGCGCCCCGGCGCGGCGGCGCTGCCGCCCGGGCGGGGCCGGCTGGTGTTCGAGGACGTCGGCTTCGTCTACCCGGATGGCCGGCACGGGCTGTCCGGCCTTTCCTTCGTCGCCGAGCCCGGGTTGACGGTGGCGCTGGTCGGACCCTCCGGCGCCGGCAAGTCCACCGCGCTGGCGCTGATCCCGCGGCTGCACGACGTGACGACCGGGGCGGTTGTGCTGGACGGGGCCGATGTGCGCGACGTGACCCTCGCCTCGCTGCGCGACTCCATCGCCTATGTCGGGCAGGACGCGCTGTTGTTCGACGACACCGTGGAGGCGAATATCCGCATGGGCCGCCCCGGGGCGAGCGAGGCCGAGGTGGTGGCGGCGGCGCAGGCGGCGGCGGCGCACGATTTCATCGCCGCCCTGCCCGAGGGTTACGCCACCGTGGTGGGTCCTTCCGGCGGGCGGCTTTCCGGCGGGCAGCGCCAGCGCGTGGCCCTGGCGCGCGCGCTGTTGCGCGACCCGCGCGTACTGCTGCTCGACGAGGCCACCAGCGCGCTGGACGCCGAAAACGAGGCGGCGGTGCAGGCAGCGCTGGCGCGGCTGCGGCAGGGGCGCACGACCATCGTGGTGGCGCACCGCCTGTCCACCGTGCGCGACGCCGATCTGGTGGTGGCGCTGGCCGACGGGCGGGCGGTCGAGCAGGGCACCCATGCCGGGCTGCTCAAGCGCAACGGGCTGTACGCGCGGCTGGTGCGGACCCAGGCACTGGCGCACTAGAAGCACGATACGCTTCTGATCGGCGAAGCGATCATGCTCCAGGAAATTCGCACAACGCACAGTGTGTTGTGGCGACTTCAAAAAAAGAACAAAACTAGGAACATAGTCCTGGTCGCATCGCCAATCCAATGTTTGCCGCATTCGCGGATCGATTTGTTGAGGTGTTGCCGGAATCGTGCCTAACCTGCACGCGAGGGGAGAGAACAAGTCGCACATTGGGGAGTCCCAGATGAAGCGTCGCGCCTTCGTTGCCGCCGCGGCCGCCGCAGCGCTGGCCCGCCCGTCCATTGCGCAAACCACGAAACGGCTGATCTTCGTGCCACAGGGCAACCTCGTCACGATGGACCCGGTTTGGACCACGGCGACCGTTACACGAAACGCCGCCGCCATGGTCTTCGAAACCATCTACGGCCGCGACGACGCGCTCGATCCCAAGCCCCGGATGATCGCCGGCGCAGTGGTCGAGGACGGCGGCAAGCGCTGGACGCTGACGCTGCGCGACGGCCTCGCCTTCCACGACGGCGAGAAGGTACTGGCCCGCGATTGCGTCGCCTCGCTGAATCGCTGGATGAAACGCGATCCGATCGGGCAAACCATCGCCGACCGGCTGGACTCACTCGAGGCCAAGGGCGACAGCAGCTTCGTCTTTCGCCTCAGGAAACCCTTCGGCAGCCTGCCGACGGCGCTGTCGAAAACCCAGCCGACGCCCGCGATCATGCCGGAGCGCATCGCCAACACCGACCCGTTCAAACAGATCACCGAAGTAATCGGCAGCGGCCCGTTCAAATACGAGCCGAGGGAATACGTCTCCGGCAACCGCATGGTGTTCACCAGGAACGAAAACTACATCCCGCGCAGCGAACCGGCCAACTACACGGCGGGCGGCCTGCGCGCCATGGTCGATCGCGTGGAGTGGCACGTCATCCCCGACCCCGCGACGGCGGCAAGCGCGCTGGTCGCCGGCGAGGTCGACTGGCTCGAAACGCCGCTGCCCGACCTGCTGCCCATGCTGCGCGGGAGCGCCGGCGTCACCGTCGGCGTGCTCGACCGCACCGGCTATTACGGTCTGCTGCGGCCGAACTGGGAGCAGGGGCCGACCGCCAATCTCGGCGTCCGCCAGGCCATGCTCGCGGCGGTCGACCAGGTCGAGGTGATGACCGCCACGATGGGCGAGGACAGGAGCCTTTACAACGCTCCCGTCGGCATGTTCGTCCCCGGCTCGCCGGGGGCCAACGACGCCGGCATGGACCTTGTGCGCAAGCGCAAGGGCATTCCCGAGATCGCGGCCATGCTCAAGGATTCCGGTTACAAGGGCGAAAAGGTGGTGCTGTTCCACCCCACCGACCAGGTCTTCTACAACGCGATGATCGGCGTCGTCGCCCAGGCCTTCCGCCAGATCGGCCTGAACATCGACGAGGTCTCCACGGACTGGGGCACCGTCGTCGAGCGGCGCACCAGCCACGAGACGCTGGAAAAAGGGGGCTGGTCCATGTTTCCGGCTGGCAACCCCGCCGCCGAATATGTCGATCCGCTGCTCGCCAGCGGCATCCGCGGCAACGGCAAGAAGGCATGGTTCGGCTGGCCGAGCGACGACAAGCTCGAAGCCCTGCACGAACAATGGCTCGACGAGACCGACGCGACCAAACAGAGACAACTCTGCGAGCAGATTCAGGCCCGCTGCCTCGACCTCGTCACCATCATACCACTCGGCCAATACCTGCCGCCGGCTGCCTGGACGAAGAACATCTCCACGCCGCTGAAAGGCATGACGCCGGTGTTCTGGAACGTCACGAAAAGCTGAACGCAGGCGCAAGATATGCGATCGGGGAAACGTGGCATTTGCAGATGTCAAGAAATACGCGACAAAGCGGTATCCTTGAAATCACAGGGCTGTCCCGTTGCATGAATCCGGGGCGCAGAGGTTGATGCACCCCGGCGGCCTGGAGCAGTGTTCCGAAGGACCGCTTTGGGTCGTCAGCAGCGCTTCCTGATTGGGTTTGGACCCTAGTGGCCGGATGACACTCTCCCCACAGCCCGCCGAACGTGCCTGGGTCCGCCTGCCCAGCGGGCGGCGGCTGGACTTGATCGCGCCGACGCCGTTCGACTGGACCGACGAGGACCTGGCCATCGGCCTGGCGCGCACCTATCGCTGGGGCGGGCATTCGGTATGGCCGGGGGCGCCGCTGTCGGTGGCGCAACACTCGCTGGCCGTGCTGGAGATCCGCCGCGCCCGGGCGCGGCTGACGCCGGGGCAGCAATTGCGCGAACTGCTGCACGATGCCGACGAGGGTTTCATCAATTTCGACTGCATCTCGCCGCTCAAGCCGTTTCTGGGGCCGGGCTATGCCGAGCTGACCCGCCGGCTGTCGGCGGTCATTGCGGCGCGCTACGGGCTGCCGCCCTGGACCGCGGCGGAAAAGCGCGCCCACAAGGTGGTCGACGTGGCGGCGGCGGCGGCCGAGGCGGTGTTCGTGGCGGGCTGGACACGCGCGGAAGTGCGCGAGACCCTGGGCATCCGCGCGCCGGTCAAGCCGGATGACCCGCTGCTGGCGCGCTACGGCGGCGAACCCTGGCAGCCCTGGGCGCCGGAAGCGGCGGCGGAGCGCTTTCTGGCCGAGCTGAAACGGCTGGCTTTCGCGGCGCGGTAGCCACGGCGCAGGCCTCTCCCGTTCAGCCCCGCTGGTGTGCCGCCAGGAAGCCGAGTCCCGCCGGCGTCGCCACCACGCGCAGTTCGCGGGCGCTGTCATGGGCGAGGTAGCCGCGCTCCACCGCCTCCTCCCACACCGGCAGGCGCGGGCAGGAGGTGCGCCAGGCCTCCATCACCTCGGCATGGGTGCGCGGCGCGCGGGCGACCCATTCCACCAGATCGAGCAGCAGCGGGTCGAGCGGATCGGACATGGCATCCCCCTCCGGGTTTGGCGGCCGGTCCAACCTGTCGCGGGTCAGTCGGCGCCGACAATCTCCTCCAGCCGATACCCCTGGGCAAACAGCAGCGCGCGCAGCGTGGCGTGCCTCACCTGTGCCCGCGCCTCAGCCGCGACCACCGGCCTGGCGTGGAAGGCCACGCCGAGTCCCGCCTCCATCAGCATCGGCAGGTCGTTGGCGCCGTCGCCGACGGCCAGCGTCGCCGCCATCTTCAGCCCGCGCGCCGCCGCCAGCTCGCGCAGCGCGGCCAGCTTGGCGTCCTTGTCCAGGATCGGCTCCGCCACCTTGCCGGTCAGCGCCCGCCCGTCGTCGAGCAGCACGTTGGAGCGCTGCACGTCGAAACCGACCGCGGCGGCCACGCGCGTGGTGAAAAAGGAAAACCCGCCGGACACCAGGGCGGTGGTGGCATTGTGCGCCCGCATGGTGGCCACCAGCTCGCGCGCGCCGGGCGTCAGGACCGTGCTCGCCCAGGTCTGCTCCAGCGCGGTCAGCGGCAATCCCGCCAGCATCGCGATCCGCTCGCGCAGGGCTTCGCGAAAATCGAGTTCGCCGTTCATCGCCCGGCGGGTGATGGCGGCGATGCGTTCCTTCAGGCCGGCGAAGGCGGCGAATTCGTCCAGCGTCTCGGTGGTGACGATGGTGCTGTCCATGTCGGCCACCAGCAGCCCCTTGCGCCGGCCCCTGGCGCGCGTCGGGATGGCGTCGATCGCCGCGCCCTCCAGCGCCGCCGCCACCGCCGTCATGTCGGGCGGCGCCAGGCACGGCAGGTCGGCCGCCTCGCCGGGCGACAACAGCACCGCCGGTCTGCTCTGGATGACGTCCCCGACCCGGGCGATGATGGCATCGCTGAGGCTGGCCGACGTGCGGTCGACGACGAGGGTGAGGACGTGACTCATGGAATATCGCACATGACGGGGCCGGTATGCTGGCGGAAGCGCGCGGGGGCAAGTCGTGGATGAAAAACCGTTCGCCCTGATCGTCGCCGGTCCGACCTGCAGCGGCAAGTCGGCGCTGGCGCTTGGGCTCGCCGGGCGGCTGGACGGCGTGGTGATCAACGCCGACGCCATGCAGTGCTACCGCGAGCTGCGGGTGATCACGGCACGGCCGACTCCGGCCGAGGAAGCGCTGGTGCCGCACCGCCTGTACGGCGTCCGCCCGGCCGCCGAGCCCGGCGATGCCGCCTGGTGGCGCGGCGCGGCGCTGGCCGCCATGGCCGACGCGCACGGGGCGGGGCGCCTGCCCATCCTGTGCGGCGGCACCGGGCTGTATTTCTGGTCGCTGGTGCATGGCATCGCCGCCATCCCCGAGGTGCCGGAGGCCGCCCGCGCCGAGGCCCGCCGCCTGCTCGCCGAGTTCGGACCGGGCGGGCTGCACGAGGCGCTGGCCAAAGTGGACCGCGCCACCGCCGCCCGGTTGCGCCCCTCCGACAGCCAGCGCGTGGCGCGTGCCTGGGAGGTGTGGCGGGCGACCGGGCGGGGGCTCGCCGCCTGGCAGGCCGACCCCGCCATGCCGGCGCCGTGGCGTTTCGCCGTGCTGCTGCTCGCCCCGCCGCGCGAGACGCTGCGCGCCGCCATCGCCAGCCGCTTCGCGATCATGCTGGAGCACGGGGCACTGGCCGAGGTGCGGGCGCTGCTGGCGCTCGGTCTCGATCCGGCGTTGCCGCTGATGCGGGCGCACGGCGTACCGGAACTGGCGTCGCACCTCCGCGGCGAGATCACGCTGGCCGAGGCGCAAGCCCGCGCGGTGCTGGCGACCGGGCAGTACACGAAACGCCAGGCGACCTGGTTCCGTCACCGGCTGCTGGTGCCGCCATCGCGCATGCATATGATCCATGCGCGGATCGCGGGTCTGGAGCAATTTATGGAAAGTGAATTGGCTGAAATCATGTCATTTATTCGCCCGGCCGGTTGACGCGGTCCAGCGGCCAGATTATGGGTGCCCGACCATGACAGACACAGCACCCCATCTGGCCGATCCCGAGACCCTTGCCCCTGGCGCGGAAGTCCTTCTGCGCGCGTTGAAGGACCAGGGGGTCGACGTCATCTTCGGCTACCCGGGCGGCGCCGTATTGCCGATCTACGACGCCCTGTTCAACCAGAATGCGATCCGCCACATCCTGGTGCGGCACGAGCAGGCCGCCCTGCACGCCGCGGAGGGCTATGCGCGCAGCACCGGGCGCGTCGGCGTGGCGCTGGTGACCAGCGGCCCGGGCGCCACCAACGCGGTGACCGGCCTGACCGATGCGCTGATGGACAGCATTCCCGTGGTCTGCCTGACCGGCCAGGTGCCGACCCACCTGATCGGCAACGACGCCTTCCAGGAAGCCGACACCACCGGCATCACCCGGCCCGCCACCAAGCACAACTACCTGGTGAAGCGGCCCGGCGACCTGGCGCGCGTGGTGCACGAGGCGTTCTACGTGGCGCGCAGCGGCCGGCCCGGGCCGGTGGTGATCGACCTGCCGAAGGACATCCTGATCGGCAAGACGCTTTACACGCCGCCGCCCGACAGCCCGCACCGTTCGTACCGCCCGCAGACCCAGCCCGACGCTGGCCAGATCGCCCGCGCCGCGGCGATGCTGAAGTCGGCCAAACGGCCGATGATCTATACCGGCGGCGGCGTGATCAACGCCGGACCCGCGGCCGCCGAGGCGCTGACGCGCTTCGTGCGCAAGACCGGCTTTCCCTGCACCAGCACGCTGATGGGGCTGGGCGCCTTCCCGGCCAGCGACCCGCAGTTCCTCGGCATGCTGGGCATGCACGGCACCTACGAGTCCAACCTCGCCATGCACGGGTGCGACGTGCTGCTGAATGTCGGCGCCCGGTTCGATGACCGCGTGACGGGTCGGCTGAATGCGTTCAGCCCGGGCAGCCGGAAAATCCACATCGACATCGACCCCTCCAGCATCAACAAGAACGTGCCGGTGGATGTGCCGATCGTGGCCGATGCCGCCCACGCGCTGACGGCGCTGCTGGCGGCGTGGGAGGCCGATCCCACCCCGGTGGACCGACCCGCGATCGCCGCCTGGTGGCGGCAGATCGACACGTGGAAAGGCACGGACTGCCTGCGCTACACCCAGCCGCGCGAGCCCGGCGCGATCATCAAGCCGCAATACGCCATCGAGCGGCTCTATGAGATCACCCGCGCGGTGAAGCAGGAAATCTTCATCACCACCGAGGTCGGCCAGCACCAGATGTGGGCCGCCCAGTACTTCAAGTTCGAGCAGCCGAACCGCTGGATGACCAGCGGCGGCCTCGGCACCATGGGCTACGGCCTGCCGGCGGCCATGGGCGTGCAGATCGCCCATCCCGACGCGCTGGTCATCGACATCGCCGGCGAGGCCAGCATCCTGATGAACATCCAGGAGATGGGCACGCTGGCGCAGTACCGCCTGCCCGTGAAGATCTTCATCCTCAACAACGAATACATGGGCATGGTGCGGCAGTGGCAGGAACTGCTGCACGGCGGCCGCTATTCGGAAACCTACTCGGCCGCGCTGCCCGACTTCGTGAAGCTGGCCGACAGTTTTCATGCCGTCGGCATGCGCGCGAAGTCGGTGGATGAACTGGACGGGGTGATCCACGAAATGCTGGCCTGCGACAAGGCCGTGATCGCCGACATCGCGGTGGACCCGAAGGAGAACTGCTTCCCGATGATCCCCTCCGGGGCGGCGCACAACGAAATGATCCTGGGCAACGAGAGCGCGGGTAGCGTCGCCGGCGTGACCGATGAGGGGCAGGTACTCGTCTAGCCCTCGCCGTATCGCCGCACCGGATTTTCCCCGCGCCAGAATCGAGACCGCAATGCCCGACTCCCAACTGAATTCGTTCCGGACGGCGACCATCGCCGTGCTGGTGGACAACGAACCCGGCATTCTCGCCCGGGTGGTCGGCCTGTTTTCCGGCCGCGGCTACAACATCGACAGCCTGACCGTCGCCGCGGTCGAGGACGGCGGCAACCGCAGCCGCATCAACATCGTCACCTCGGGCACCGAAATGGTGATCGAGCAGATCAAGGCGCAGCTCGACCGCCTGGTGCCGGTGCACCGGGTGTCCGACCTCAGCAAGAACGGGCCGTACCTGGCGCGCGAAATGGCGCTGATCAAGGTGATCTGCCCGCACCATGGCAGCGGCGGCAGCGACCGCGCCGAGGCGTTGCGCCTGGCCGACGCATTCCGCGCCCGGGTGGTGGACGCGACCACGGAAAGCTTCGTATTCGAGATGACCGGTTCGACCGACAAGCTGGACGCCTTCGTGGCCCTGATGCAGCCGCTCGGTCTGGCCGAGGTTTCCCGCACCGGGGTCGTCGCCATCGCGCGGGGCACACGGGTGATCTGAGCCGTCGCCCCCAACACGAGACACATAACGAAAGGGATAGCCTATGCGCGTTTACTACGATCGCGACGCGGATGTGAACCTGATCAAGGCCAAGAAGGTCGCGATCATCGGCTATGGCAGCCAGGGTCACGCCCACGCCAACAACCTCAAGGACAGCGGCTGCCCGAACGTGGTGGTCGGCTTGCGCCCCGCCTCGACCGCGGTGGCCAAGGCCGAGGCCGCGGGTCTCAAGGTGATGGACCCGGCGGACGCGGCGAAATGGGCCGACGTGGTGATGGTGCTGACGCCCGACGAGGGGCAGGGCGACCTTTACCGCGACAAGCTGGCGGCGAACATGCGGCCGGGCACGGCCTTGGCGTTCGCGCACGGCCTGAACATCCATTTCAACCTGATCGAGCCGCGCGCCGACATCGACGTGTTCATGATCGCGCCGAAAGGCCCCGGCCACACCGTGCGCAGCGAATACCAGCGCGGCGGCGGCGTGCCCATGCTGGTGGCGGTGGAGCAGAACGCCTCGGGCAACGCGCTGGAAATCGCGCTGTCGTACGCCTCGGCGATCGGCGGCGGACGCGCCGGCATCATCGAGACGACGTTCCGGGAGGAATGCGAGACCGATCTGTTCGGCGAACAGGTGGTGCTGTGCGGCGGCCTGGTGGAGCTCATCCGGGCGGGCTACGAGACGCTGGTGGGCGCCGGCTACGCGCCGGAGATGGCGTATTTCGAGTGCTGCCACGAGGTCAAGCTGATCGTCGACCTGATCTACGAGGGCGGCATCGCCAACATGAACTACTCGGTGTCCAACACCGCCGAGTACGGCGAGTACGTGTCCGGCCCGCGCATCATCAACGACGCCACCAAGGCGGAGATGAAGCGGGTGCTGGCCGACATCCAGAGCGGCCGCTTCGCGCGCGACTGGATGCTGGAAAACAAGGTCAACCAGGCCAACTTCAAGGCGATGCGCCGCCGGGCCGGGGACCACCCGATCGAACAGATCGGCGAGAAGCTGCGCGCGATGATGCCCTGGATCACCAAGAACAAGCTGGTGGACAAGACCAAGAACTGAGCCGGCGCGCCGGTCGGCAGGTTAGATGCTGCTGACCGGCGGCTGCTTGGTCGCCATGATCTCGCGGATGCGGGCGTTGGTGCCGTTCAGGTCGGGCAGGCGATGGCCCTTGGCGACCTCGGCCAGCCGGGGACCTTCCGCCTTCTGCATGGCGATGGCGCGCTCGGCGGCCTCCCTGATCTGGTGCGGCTTGAGCACGAGCACGCCGTTCTCGTCGGCCAGCACGGCATCGCCGGGGGCGACCGGCACGCCGCCGATGGTGACGGGCACGCAGAACTCGCCGTGCAGGAAGCGCAGTTTGGTGGTCACCGCCGACAGGCCCCTCGCCCAGACCGGCAGCGCGTAGTCGCGGATTTCGCCGATATCGGTGGCCATGCCGTCCATGATGATGGCTTTCGCGCCGGCGGCCCTGGCGGCGAAGGCAACGCCGCCGCCGACCGCGGCGTGGCGGGTGTCGCCGCAGCGGTCGACGATCAGCACGTCGCCCGGCCGGATCTGGCCGAGCGCGTAGTGCATCATCGTGCCGTCGAAGCCGGCGAAACGCACGGTGACGGCGGTGCCGGCAATGCGGGGGACCTGGAACAGGGCGTGGATGGCGGGATCGACGAAGCCGAAGTCGAGAAAATGCCCGATCGTGGCCGGCTCCGCCGACTGCAGCAGGGCGATGAGATCGGGGTCGATCTGGGGGGGAAGCTCATTCAGGGTGAACATGCGGGTCTCCTCCGCGCCGGTCGGATCACGGCGCACCGTGATCCGACGTTACGTCCGCCGGCGGGCGCACGCCAGACTCCGTCCTGTCACCAGCCTGCCAGCGCCGCGCGCTTCCACGCATTCGGCGCGGTGCAGACGTAGACGTAGTTGGCATCCACCGCGATCTGGCCGGCGGTGCAGGCCGCCGAACTGCCGGCCGGCGTGGTGGGTGTGAGTGCAACCGCATTTCCCAGCGTAGTGAGCGTCGTCGTCATGCGAAGGTATGGCGTGACAGGACCTGAATACGGAGCAATCGTCAGAACGCCTGTTCCAGGGCTACCGGCGCTAAAACTCAAAAGATTGTCACCGGCCTGCGTAGCAGGATTGTCGGCGCCGCCCGTGGCCGCCGGGATGATGCTTACGTAATTTTCGGCGGCCTGATTGGTGGCGTAGAGTCCTACATTCGCCCCAGTTAAGTTGACAACCACGCCCGCCCCCGAAGTGATGGTAGGCCACCCGCTGCTGCCGGCCATCACGAGGCTGTTGGTGCCGCTTGCCGTGATCGTGCCGCCGACCGTCTCGTTGCCCGCGACCGCAAGCCCCGCAGGCATGGAGGATATCGCCGGGGTGCCAAGGATGGATGTCGCGCCCTGCGGCCCAGCCCAAGAGTTTATACCAAAGACGATACCGGTCAGACTGGAAGATTGCTCGTTGTAGCCGTAACCTCGCCCGGCGCCGCTGGCGTTACCATTCCCGAAGGAGATGTTTCCGGCGACGAGGCTACCGTTCCCGTTGTATGTCGAGTTGGCGTAGCGAATATCAATGCCCGAGCCACCGCCGCCATCTGTACGCCGGCCATTTCCCCAAGTGACATTGCCAATTACTGAGCAGTTTTGGCCGCCCTGGTCGATACCGACGCCGCCGTTCCCCCAGATGAGATTGTTCGATATTACGCAATTCGGCGCCCAGTTCTCGACCCCGCCGCTTGCGGTGTCGTTAGAATCGGTTGTGGTCGCGCCGTCGTAGATGCGGTTGTTGGTGATTGCGATGTTTGTGGCGAAAGGGCTGGCCTCGGTCGCGATGCCAGTGCCAAAAGCGAAGCCGGAAATGTCGTTCCCGCTGATCTCGCCGCCATCAATGCAAGTTTCTATGCCAGTGCTGACCAGCACATTTCCGGTAATATGAACGTTGTTTGAAGCTGAATATGCACAGGAAACGTTTATGCCTTGATTTTGTGTCGTATGAGCGGCGGCCAGTGCAAGCAAGTTGTCCTGAATAGTAGTGTCAGAAACGCCGTCTAGGGCAAGCAGCAGCCAATAGGACGATCCGCCATTGATAACTGCCACGTCTTCAATATCATGCCCGGAGCCACCAGTGATAGATATCGCTCCGGTAAGCACTGTTGGCGACGCCGAAGCTCCGTTGAGGTCAAGTGTGAGGTTGCTGATCGTAACGTTACTGTATCCAGACCAAGAGAACACCGCGCCGCTCGTCGCGGCACCTGGAGCGAGTTGGATGATCGACACGCCGCGCCCATCGCCCACCAGCGACACCGCCGAAGCGGCCGTCAGCGCGGCACCGCTGATCCGACACGTCCCGGTTGGGATGCGGATGGTCGTCGGTGACGTCAGCGCCAGGGCTGCGCGGAATGCCGCCGTGTCGTCGGTGCTGCCATCGCACTTTGCCCCGAAATCCAGGACATTGATTGTGTCGGCGAAGCGGGCGGCCAGAGAGCGGGGCGCGGTGCTGCCGAGCGCCGTGACGGTTGCCGATTGTACCGGCGGCGGCGTGACTTGCGCACCGGCGGACCCGGGTATGCCGAGGGCGGCAAGCAGGACAAAAAAAGGTCTCAGGAGGTGCATCGGTCAGTAACTCACCGCGACGAAGGCATGCCCGGCGGTTGCCGCGACCGCCGTGAGCGCCGTGCAGATCGGGCTGGAAACCCGATAGGCTTGCCCGGGAAGCAGCGGAACCGAGGTGGCGGAACCGGCCAGGGCGGGCGCGACGATATCGATATAGAGTGGTTCGGTCGCGGTCGTCGGGTTGATGATGTCGGCGACATTGACGATGCTGCCGGCGGCGAACACGGTGACGGGGATGTTCGCCATCGCGACCTGCTGGACCAACGGACCGACCGGCTTGCTCGGCAGAGGCGGCGTTGCCCGTACCGGCGCATTGCTGCCGGTGCCGAGCATGTTGTTCATCCACGCGAGGGAGTTGGACACGCAGAATCTCCTGGATCGGGGTGTTTATCTAACATACGCTAACGTAGCCATCGGCGGCGGCCATCATTTTTCATGCAGATTATCGGCTCTGATCGATAGGACTTTATTCTGGGTCGGCATCTCCAGTCAAGTGAAAAGTTATTAAAAATAACAATATTCCTCTCGCCCGTGCCGCTGGCAGTCCATTCCGCGGACGGCACCGCGGAGGCGTTGCCCCGGATCCGCTGGCAGGCTATCGGGTGAACCAATGGATGATGCGGTTGCACTTTTCCCGGACGATTGTCTCGGGTCGGACTACACGGTCCGCACCTTCCGCAGCCTCGCGGCGCTGCGGAACTGGTCCGCCGCGAACCCCTGGATTCATCTGCCGGCACGCGCGCGGCAGATTGCCGGGCAGGCGTTGGCGCAGGGCATCACCGGGGCCTGGGTGGGTCGGGTGGCCCCCTCGGAGGTGCGCTGCACCGACCTGAACTATCGCGAGTCCCTGCTCGCCGACGGTTTGAATCCGCGCCAGCGCGCCGTGCTCGACCTGTTGACAACGCTGTCGGCGGCGGCTGATGCCGGCAACGCGACGGTCTACGCGACCGAAGGCATTACCGACTTCGCCAGTCGACTGCGGAAGCGCTTTCCGCGCTTTGTCGGCAGCGAATACGCGCCGACCGAGGTCGAGCGGAAGCGCATCAGGCCGGTCGAGCACCAGGACCTCGCCAACCTCACCTATCAGGACGACGCCTTCGACGTCGTCATCAGCAACGAGGTCTTCGAGCACCTGCCCGACCTGCCGGCAGCGCTGCGGGAGCTGGCGCGGGTGACCCGCCCCGGCGGCACGCTGCTCGCCACCTTCCCATTCCTACCCTTCGTCGAAACGTCGATGACGAAGGCGCGCATGCGGCCCGACGGTTCGATCGAGTACCTTATGGAAAAGGAATTCCACGGCAACCCGATGGACGCGACCGGCGGGTCGCTGGTGTTTCAGGTGCCGGCCTGGGATATCGTCGATATGGCGCGCGCCGCCGGTTTCTGGCAAGCCGAGATCGTGCTGATTTCCTCGCTCCGTGCCGGCATTACAGCAGCCGATGGCCCGGCGATCTTTGTCTTCGCCGCACGGCCCCGGTAGTGGCTGACCAGGAGGCCAGCGCCGTACGTTGTCGGCGTCCCGCGCTGCCTCTCCGTGAGCACATTTTCCTTTCGAGTCTGAGTGATTCCTGGTAGGCAACGCGGGCAGCAACAAGACAAAGGATCAAATAATGCCTTTCAAGACTCCAATTGGTAATTTGATCGATATGCTTGCCCAGAAAGTCAAGGCAAACGAATTTTTTATGGAATTGCGAGGGGCGCCGATATTTGAAGACATAACGGATCCTGGCCAGCGCGACATCGAGCTGGTCTTTCAGATGTATGCCAACATGATGGGTTACGTGAAGGATCAGACGTTCTTCTCAGTGCTGGCAGGCCGACTGATCGGGATCTGTGTTGAGCATTTCGAGGATAGGATGCGGGTGCTGACCGCACTGCGCAACAGGTTCGGGCCTCGCCCGGCGCTCACCAGCGAGACGTTGTCCTTCTACATCATGTTCTCGTTTGTCGCCGGAGAATACGACGACCTGACGATCCTGTTCCGGCGTTATCTCGACGAGCGCGCCAAGCGAGGCATGCTGGACGGGCCGTTGCTGATAGCGATGCGGTCGTTCCTGACGGCCTCGAGCCAGCTCTGGAGCCTGTCCGACCATGGACCAATTCCCGCGGAAGCCCGCCAGGCCTTGCAGCGGAAGCCGCCGGGCAGACGCGCGCCCGATCTCGCGGAGATGGTCGATTCGCTCATCCGCGAGCGGTGCACCGCACTGCGTGGGACCACACCTACTCTCCATCTGCTGTTCGCCATGGACGACTTCGTGATCGATCGGCTGAACACTCTGACCAAGCTTTACTGCGACTACTTCTACGTGCTCGCCAAATACACCCAGGTCCGGATCACGGTCCGGGTCTACCGGATTACGCTTGGCTATGATCATGCTCGCATGCCGGCGATATGGGACCCCCCGGATGGTGAGTTGGGCGACTTGATGAAGGTGCATTTTGGCAACGAGGGGAACGCGCTGGCCGAGAAAATCGACTTCCGCTACGTCAACTGCTGGGAGGAGACCGAGGACTATGTCGGTACCATCGCAAGGGACATCGATGTCCTGCGCCCGGATGTGTACGTAACCTGCCTGGAGCGGCAAGCTTCGTTCCTCGAGACTGTGCTCTACGAGTTGTCGCCGCTGCTGCAGATCGAGGTCGTCAATGGTTCGGGTTTCATTCGCCATTGCGACGTGCTCGTGCCCAACGGGTCGGTCTCGGAGCAGCGGCAGCGCGAATTCCATTGCGTTTTGGCCCCGCTGCCACAAACGTCGTTCCCCATTATCGCGCCGGTAACCAAGACGGAACTCGGGTTTGCCGAGGATAGCTATGTCGTGGCCGTGGTGGCAAAGGAGTTTCCTCGCCGTCTCATCAGCGAAAACAAGGCAGAGCTTTCAAAGGCTTTTGCGGTTGCGCTGGTGGAGTTGCAGGTCGCCTATCCTGCCCTGTCGCTGCTCCTGATTGGCGAGACGCCGGACGGGATCGATGCCTGGTTCTCCCGTGCAGGCGTGCAGCCGGACCGCGCGCGCCTGCGCGTCATCGACTTCGCGCAGGATCTGCGCGCCACGATGCAGGCCTGCGACCTGGTGGTGAACCCGCCGCAGAAAGGCGGCGCGCGCGGCATGGGGCTCGCGATAACCGACCAGCTACCGGTACTGGTCTTCAGCGATACCGACGCGACGAACTTCGTCCCGACCTCCAATGTCTGCGCCGATATCGCCGCGTTCGTCGCCAAGGCCGGGTACTATGTCCGAAAGGGCTGTGGCTATCGCGAGGCTTATGTTTCGGTGTCCGGGGACGCGCCGTTTTCCGACGCCTACAACCGGCAATGTGCGATCGCCTTCGTCGAGGCTGCCTGGATCGCCGCTGCGCGCGGGCGGGCCCGCCTCGCGCAGAAGTCTCTGTGTTGATGCGAGCCAAGCGGTTTCTCCCGCGGCTCGTCCTGTAATTATTTTTCTTCCGGATGCCGCGCTCTGATTTCTTTCGTGGGCGTTCCATACGCGACGCGAGATAGGCTCCGCGCTGAAGCCGCACAGAATCATACGAATCGAATCAGATCTTCCTCAGCAGGAACAACGCCTGTTCGCCGAACAGGTTGGCGAGGCCAAGAAAGCGTCGCCAGGGCGAGCGTTGCCCGGCATCGTCCACCGCCAGCCACTTCTCCACCTGATAGCCCTCCTCGCCGCACAGCACGAAGAAGTCGCGGATGGTGCAGGGGTGGATGTTCGGCGTTTCGTGCCAGGGCCGGCCCCACACCGAGGTCATCGGCATGCGGCCGAGCCAGAACAGTTGCCAACGCAACTGCCAATGGCCGAAGTTCGGAAAACTGACGATCGCCCGCTCGCCGATGCGCAGCATCTGCCGCAGCACCTCGCGCGGCCGCCCCACCGCCTGCAGGGTGCGCGAAAGGATGACATAGTCGAACGCGCCGTCGGGATACTGCGCCAGGTCGGTATCGGCATCGCCGTGCATCACCGGCAGCCCATGCGCGACCGCGCGCGTCACCTCGGCCATGTCGATCTCGATGCCGCGGGCATCGCAACCGCGGGTGCGGTAGAGATAGTCGATCAACGTGCCGTCGCCCGAACCGATGTCGAGCACCCGCGAGCCGGACACCACCATCTCGGCGATCAGCCGCTGATCGAGCCGCATGTTCTTGGCGACGTACTGCACGCCGTCGGCGGACACCGGCGCGTTCATAACGCCAGCCCCGCGTGTTCGGCGCAGCCCGCCAGAAAGCCGGCCAGAGTGCGATGAAAATCCGGTTCGTCGAGCAGGAAGGCGTCGTGGCCCTTGTCCGTCGGGATTTCGACGAAACTGACGTTGGCGGCGGCGCGGTTCAGGGCGCGCGCGATGGCCCGGCTCTGGGCGGTGGGGAACAGCCAATCGCTGCTGAAGCTGACCAGGCAGAACCGCGTTGGGCTGCCGGCGAACGCCTTCGACAGGTCGCCGCCGTATTCCGCGGCAAGGTCGAAGAAGTCCATGGCGCGGGTGATGGTGAGGTAGGCGTTGGCGTCGAAGCGGTCCACGAAGGTGCTGCCCTGGTGCTGCAGGTAGCTTTCCACCTCGAAGATGTCGCCGAACAGCGACAGCCCGCCGTCGCCGCCGCGCACGCGCCGGCCGAACTTGCGGGTGAGCGCCTGTTCCGAAAGGTAGGTGATGTGCGCGGCCATCCGTGCCACCGCCAGGCCGCGCGCCGGCACCTTGCCGCTCTCCCAGTAACGGCCGCCCTGCCAGTCCGGGTCGGCGAAGATGGCCTGGCGACCGACCTCCTGGAAGGCGATGTTCTGGGCGGAGTGGTAGGCGGCGGCGGCGATCGGCACCGCGGCGAACACCGCGTCGGGGTAGGCGGCCGCCCAGTCCAGCACCTGCATGCCGCCCATCGAGCCGCCGATGACGACGAACAGGCGTTCGATGCCCAGATGGTCGATCAGCCGCTTCTGCGCGCGCACCATGTCGCGGATGGTCACCGGCGGGAAGTCGGTGCCCCACCGGGGGCCGTCGCCATCGTCGCGTGGGCTGCACGGCCCGGTGGAGCCCATGCAGCCGCCGAGCACGTTGGCGCAGATGACGAACAAGCGGTTGGTGTCGACCGGCCGGCCAGGGCCGACCACCATGTCCCACCAGCCCGGCTTGCCGGTTATCGGATGGGTCTCGGCGACGTACTGATCCCCGGTCAGGGCATGGCAGACCAGCACGGCGTTGGATCGTTCGGCGTTCAGCCGCCCGTACGTCCGGTAGGCCACGACCAGCTGCCGCAAGGTCACGCCGCATTCCAGCGTGAACCCGTCGTCGAAGACGATGTTCTGGTGGTTGACGGAGGAGGGCGCCGTGTCCATGGCGGCAACGCATAAGGCCCCGTCCGGCGGGCCGCAACCTCCGTAGTGGCGGGCTGCCTATGCAGCCGGCCCTCCATCCGCTATTCCAACCGGCCCGAAACCCGCCGCAGACATGTCCAGCACCGTTCCCAGCACCCCCGACCCGGCCGACCCCTCCCCTGCGGCGCTGACCGGGCTCAGCGCCGAGATCGATCGCCTGGACGATGCCATCCACGATCTGCTGATGGCGCGGGCGGAAGCGGTGACGCGGCTGCGCGCGGGCGATGGCAACGGACCGGTGGTGCTGCGCCCGGGCGGCGAGGCGGACATGCTGCGCCGCCTGCTGGACCGCCACCATGGCGATCTGCCGCGCCGCGCGGTGGTGCGGGTGTGGCGCGAGCTGCTGGCGGCGATCACCGCCATGCAGGGCCCCTATGCCATCACCGCCTGCGAGGCCGAACCCGGCAACGGCTACGTGCAATGCGCGCGCGAGCATTTCGGCGCGCTGAGCCCGCTGCGCGTGCATCGCACCCCGGCGCAGGCGATCGGCGAGGTCAGCGCCGGCACCGCCACCGCCGCCGTGCTGCCGCTGCCGACCGAGGAGGAGACCTCGCCCTGGTGGACGTCGCTGTTGCAGCGGGCGGGTTCGCGCCTCCACGTGGTGGCGTTGCTGCCGTTCTGGGCGCCGCGGCCGGAGGGGGCGCCGCACGTCCAGGCGCTCGTGGTGGCCGCGCTGCCGCCCGATCCGAGCAGCCGGGATCACTCGTTGATCACCCTCGAGCTGCCGCCGGAGCAAAGCCGGGCGCGCCTGTCCACGGCGCTGGCGGCGGCCGGGTTCGAACCCGGCCGGATGCTGCTGCGGCGCGATCCGGGCCTGCCGGTGGCGCAGGCCCTGGTGGATGTGAATGGTTTCGTGACCGATGGCGACCCGCGGCTGGCGGCGCTGAGCGATGCGCTGCGCCCGCCCGTCGTTCTGGGCGCTTACGCCCTGCCCGTGGAGGAAGACAACACATGACCGGACCGACGCCGCGCCCCGAAATCATGACCATCGACGCCTATGCCGCCGGTGAGTCGAAGATGCAGGGCGTGAACCGCATCATCAAGCTGTCGTCCAACGAGGGCGCCTTCGGCCCCTCGGTGGGCGCGCAGGAAGCCTACCGCCAGGTCGCGGCGGAGATCCACCGCTACCCCGACGGCGGCTCGCTGGCTCTGCGCCGGGCGATCGGCGCGCGGTTCGGCCTCGATCACGAGCGCTTGGTCTGCGGCACCGGTTCGGACGAGCTGATCCAGCACCTCTGCCACATCTATGGCGGGCCGGGCACGGACATCGTCATGTCGATGCACGGCTTCACCATGTACCAGATCTCCGGCACCTATGCCGGCAGCCGGGTGCTGAAAGCGCCGGAGCGCAACCTCACGGCGCATGTGGACAACATCCTCGGCGCGGTGACCCCGGCCACCCGCATCGTCTTCATCGCCAACCCGAACAACCCGACGGGCAGCCTGCTGGCGCAGGACGAGATGGACCGGCTGCGCCGGGAGCTGCCGCCCGAGGTGTTGCTGGTGATCGACGCCGCCTATGCCGAGTATGTCACCGAACCGGGCTACGACCCCGGCACGGCGCTGGTGGACGCCGCCGACAACACCGTCATGCTGCGCACCTTCAGCAAGGTTTTTGGCCTTGGCGGCATGCGGGTGGGTTGGGGTTACGGACCGCCGGCGGTGATCGACGTCATCAACCGGGTGCGCGGCGTGTTCAACATCAACATCGCCGCCCAGGCCGCCGCGGTGGCGGCGCTGGCGGAGCCGGGCTGGGTGGAGCGCAGCGTCGCCCACAACACCGAGTGGCGGGCCCGTCTGAGCGCCGCGCTGGAGGCCGTGGGCGTCAAGGTCTGGCCCAGCCACGGCAATTTCATCCTCGCCGACTTCGCAACCGCGGCGCGGGCGAACGGGGCGGATGCGTTCCTGCGGGGCCGGGGCATCATCGTGCGCGGCATGGCGGCCTACGACCTGCCGCACTGCCTGCGCATCACCGTCGGCACCGGCGAGGAATGCACCATGGTCGCCGATACGCTGGCCACGTTCATGTCCACCCAGCACAACGACGGCCACAGGGATGGCTGAGCCGCTGTTCCAACGGCTGGCGCTGCTCGGCATCGGTCTGGTCGGCAGCTCGATCGCGCGGGTGGCGCGCGAGCGCGGCGGGCTGGCCGCCGAGGTGGTGGCCAACGCGCGCACCGAGGCGACGCTCGCGCGGGTGCGCGAACTGGGTATCGCCGACCGCACCGAGCTGGATCCGGCCCGCGCGGTCGAGGGCGCCGACTGCGTCATCCTGTGCGCGCCGGTGGGCGTCTATGCGGCGCTGGCCGAGGCGATCGCACCGCATCTGGCGCCGGGCTGCATCCTCACCGATGTCGGCTCCACCAAGCAGTCGGTGATCCGCGATGTCGGCCCGCTGGTGCCGGCGGGCGTGCATTTCGTGCCGGGTCATCCGCTGGCCGGGACGGAATATTCCGGGCCGGATGCGGGTTTTTCGGCCCTGTTCGACGGCCGCTGGGCCCTGCTGACGCCGCCGCCGGGCACCGATGCCGATGCGGTGGAGCGGGTGGCCGAGTTCTGGCGGCGCTGCGGCTCGATGGTGACGACGCTGGACCCCGACCACCACGACCGGGTGCTGGCCATCGTGAGCCACCTGCCGCATCTGATCGCCTTCACGATCTGCGGCACGGCGGACGACCTGGAAGGCGAGAGCCGGCAGGAAGTGTTGCAGTTCGCCGCCACGGGCTTTCGCGATTTCACCCGGATTGCCGCCTCCGATCCGGTGATGTGGCGCGATGTTTTCCTGAACAACCGCGAGGCGCTGCTGGAGATGCTGGCGCGCTTCACCGAGGACGCGCAGGCGATGGCCCGCGCGGTGCGCTGGGGCGATGCGGCCTATATCGAGGACCGCATCCTGCGCGGCCGCAAGATCCGCCAGAGCCTGATCGAACTGAAACAGGCGTAGGCCGAAACGATCAGCGCGGTTCCCCCCGCAGGATCATCAGCGCCCGCCTGATGCGCATGATGCCCGGCCGGATATGGCCTTCGCGGCACATCCTTCGTCCCTCCCGCCCCAGCATGATCACCTCCTCGGGCACCGGCGCCAGCTGATGGGTGCGCACGTCCTGGCGCAGCATGTCGGACAGTTGGGCACAGAATTCGGGGCTGTCGGAGGTTACCCGGGTCGGCGGCATCTCGGTGATGGCGGGCTGCGCGCGCGCCGTCGCCGCCAGGGCGAGCCAGACGGGCAGGCCGGCCATCAGCCGGCGTCGCGGCAATGCGGAAATCCCCATCACCATCGCCGCCATCCTACGCCGGCCCGCGGTACCATCCGCTGGGCTGGGGGTGACGCTTTCGTCAGGAACGAAATAACGGGGCATCGGCGGAGGTTAGGGCTGGCAGGGCGATCACGGCGCGCAGGCCGGGCTGGTTGTCTTCGAGGCGCAAGGTGCCGCCGTGCAGCACCGCCACCGCCTGCACCAGCGACAGGCCCAACCCCGAACCGGGCGTGCTGCGCGCGCTCTCGCCGCGGAAGAACCGTTCGGTGGCACGCTGGCGATCGTCGGGGGGAATGCCGGGTCCCTGGTCCGCCACGCTGATCTCCAGCAGTCCCCGGACAATCCCGGCGGACAGCCGGATGGTGCTGCCGGGCGGGGAGAATTTCAACGCATTGTCCAGCAGGTTGGCGACGGCCTGCTGGAGCATGTCGCGGTCGCCGAAGGCGGGCAGGATGGGCGGAATATCGTGCTCCAGCGCCTGCCCGTTCTCCTCGGCGGCGGCGGTGTACAGTTCGGACAGATCGAACAGCAGCGGCCCCAGATCGACCCGCGCGAAAGCCGACAGACGCGCGCCGGCCTCGATCTCGGCGATTCGCAGCAGCGCCTGGAACACCGCGACGATGCCGTCTAGGTCGGACTGCGCCCGCTCGATGGCGGCGCGCAGGTCGGTCTCGCAGCGCGCGCTGCGGGCGGCGTCCTCCAGCCGGGCGCGGGCGCGCGTGATCGGCGTGCGCAGGTCGTGGGCGATCGCGTTGGACACCTGGCGCACGCCGTCCATCAGGCCGGCGACGCGGTCCAGCATGTTGTTGATCTCCTCGGCCAGGCGGTCGAACTCGTCGCCCATGCCATTGACGCGCACCCGCCGCGTGAGGTCGCCGCGGCTGAACGCGGCCGCCGTGGCGGCGACGTCGGCGATGGTGATGCGGAACAGGCTGCGTACCGCCATCGCGCCGGCGACCCCCAGCGCCAACACGATCGCCGGCGCCCAGATCAGGGCGTTGCCCAGGATGCGCCGCAACTGGGCGCGCACCTGCACGTCGCGCCCGACCAGCAGGTGAAGACCGCCCGGCAGGACGAAGTTGCGGACGCGCGCGAGCCCACGCATGCCGGCGCGTTCGATCGGGATTTCGATCCATTCGACGTCGTTGGTGATCATCCTCGGCCAGGTCTCGAGATTTCCGGCCACCGGCCGCAACGCCGCATCGGCCAGCAGGTAGATCGCATCGTCGTCCACATCGTTGGCCAGCCGGTCCTGGATGGTCTCGACCAGCGCGCCCGGCCCGTCCAGGAAGCGCTCGACCAGCCCCTGCGCGTCGGCGTTGATGGCCGCATCGGTTTGCCGGTCGAGCAGCCCGGCGGTGGACCACCACAGGAACCCCGTCAGCGCCAGCGCGCTGAGGGCGAACAGCGCGGCGTAGATCAGGCCGAACCGCACCCCCGCCGAGCGCAGCAGCGTCCGCGGGTGCAGCACCAGCCGAAGGTCCGTGCGGGCCCGGCACGCCAGCCGGTGCCAGCGCTGCCCCGCCCAGCCCGGCCGATCGGCGGCCGCCGGCTTCACCTGCTCAGTCCGCGCGCAGCATGTAGCCGGCGTTGCGCACCGTGTGGATCAGGGGCGCCGGGAACGGCTTGTCCACTTTCTGCCGCAGGCGGGAGACGTGGACGTCGATGACGTTGGTCTGCGGATCGAAATGGTAATCCCACACGCTCTCCAGCAGCATGGTGCGGGTGACCACCTGGCCGGCGTGGCGCAGCAGGTATTCCAGCAGCCGGAACTCGCGCGGTTGCAGGTCGATCTTCTGGCCGGCGCGGCGGACGGTGCGCGACAGCAGATCCATTTCCAGGTCGGCGGTCGCCAGCTTGGTCACCGGCGCCTCGGTCTTGCCGCGGCGGTTCAGCGCCTCCACCCGGGCGAGCAACTCGGCGAAGGCGAACGGCTTGGTCATGTAGTCATCGCCGCCTGCCTTCAGGCCGCGCACCCGATCGTCCACCTGCGCCATCGCGGAGAGGAACAGCACCGGTGTCTGGTTGTTCTGCGCGCGCAGCGTTTCCAGCAGGCGCAACCCATCGACGCCGCCGGGCAGCATGCGGTCCAGCACGATGGCGTCGAAGTTCTCGCTGGCCGCCAGGAACAGCCCGTCGCGCCCGTTATCGGCGTGTTCCACCACGTGGCCCGCTTCCTTGAGACCCTTGACCACGAAGCCGGCCACGTCCTTGTCGTCTTCCACTACCAGGATGCGCATTGCGTTCAGCCTTCGCTGTTCGGCCGGCGGCCGACGGTGATGGTAAGGTCCATGTCGCGTCCCTGCCTGCGCAGCGTCAGGCGGGCGACCTGGCCGGGGGTGATGGCGGCGACGGCGCGCTGCAGCGACCGGGCATCGTCCACGGTCTGGCCGTTCACCGCGATCACGATGTCGCCCGGCTTCACGCCGGCACGCCCGGCGGGGCCGCCGCGGGCGACCTCGACGATCCCCACGCCGTGTTCGCGGACATCCGTCATGCTCACGCCGAGCCAGCCGCGCTCGATGCGGCCCTTCTCGCGCAACTCGCCGACGATGCGGCTGGCCAGTTCGCTGGGAATGGCGAAGCCGATGCCGACCGAGCCGCCGCTCGGCGAATAGATCGCCGAGGTGATGCCGACCACCCGGCCGTCGGAGTCGAACAACGGGCCGCCCGAATTGCCCGGATTGATCGGCGCGTCGATCTGCAGGAAGTCGTCGTATGGCCCGTCTCCGAGGTCGCGCCCGCGCGCGGAAACGATGCCGGCGGTGACCGAGCCGCCGAGCCCGAACGGGTTGCCGGCCGCCACCACCCAGTCGCCGACTTCCAGCGCGCGGCTGTCGCCCCAGGACACGCTGGGCAGCGCGGCCGCCGGCTTGACCCGGATCACCGCGATATCGGTCAGATCGTCCAGCCCGACCACCTCGGCCGGCAGTTCGGTGCCGTCCAGCAGCGCCACCACGATCTTGTCGGCGTTGCCGACCACATGGGTGTTGGTGACGATCAGCCCGGCCGGGTCGATGATGAAGCCCGAGCCGCTGGCATGCACCTCGCGGCGGCGCTGGGGCAGGCGGCCGCGGAACTGGCGGCGGATCTCGGGGGGCAACTGCGAGAGCGGGTCCTCACCCTGCGCCTCGGTCTCGACGACCCCGATGTTCACCACCGCGGGCAGCACGCGTTTGACCAGCGGCGCGAAGCTCTCGGGTCCGAC
Organism: uncultured Acetobacteraceae bacterium; assembly: GCA_964459005.1. GTDB lineage: Bacteria > Pseudomonadota > Alphaproteobacteria > Acetobacterales > Acetobacteraceae > Rhodovastum. The sequence goes on along the minus strand of CAYWOW010000001.1, from coordinate 11,356 downwards.
CCGGGCGATGGCGGCGCGGCTGCCGCTCATGGCCACGATGGTGGTCAAGGCGATGGCGGCGCGGCGGGACAGCGCGGCGGTCATCCGATTCGACTCCGTGGATTCGATCCAAAGTAGCGCGTCGGCGCGAGGGTGCAGGTAGCGATTCGGGGCCCGGTTAACAAGATTGCGTCAGGAACGATGTGCGGTCGCGGTCGCCGGGTCATCGGGCCAGTGGTGCTTGGGGTAGCGGCCGCGCATGTCGCGGCGCACCTCGGCCCAGGAGCCGCGCCAGAACCCCGCCAGGTCGCCGGTGATGGCCACCGGCCGCCCGGCCGGCGACAGCAGCGCCAGCCGCAGTTCAACCCGTCCGCCGGCCAGCCCGGGCGTTTCGGTCAGGCCGTAGAAGGCTTGCGCGCGAGCCTCGGCGACCGGCACGGGCTGGCTGTAGTCCACGCTCGCCCTCCCGCCGGGCAAGGCGAGGTGCGTCGGCAACTCCCGATCGAGCCGGGCGGCCTGCTGGAAGGAGAGCGTGGCGCGCAGCACGGCGGCGAGGTCCAGCCTCTCCACCTCGGCGGCGCGCGACAATCCGTGCAGCGGCGCTTCCAGCCAGCTCCGGTCGGCATCCAGCGCGGTGTCAGAGAGGTCGGGCCAGTCCCGCGGTTCCAACCCACGCATCAGGGCGACGCGCATTTGCAACTGGCGGGCGGTGGCGGTCCAGGGCAGCGCGGCAATCGCCACCGCGCGCGCCAGGGCGGCGGCAATTTCGGCGGGATCGGCCGGCTCGGTGCGATCCTCCAGCACCAGCGCGCCGAGCCGGCGGCGGCGGCGCGACAGCACCGCGCCGCTGGCGGGATCGAAACCGCACTCGATCGTTTCGGTGATCCGCGCGGCAACCGCCGCGGGCAGGCTCGCCGGGTCGAGCGGCGCGGCCAGGCGGATGCGGGCCGCGCCCTTGGCATCGAGCGCGGCGACGGCGAGCAGGGAAGCTTTCGATAGCGGGTCGGCGGGCGGCAGCTTCGCTCCGCCGCCGCCGGACAGGCGAAAACTGCCGACCTCGCCGCGGCGCTGAGCGATCCGGTCGGGAAAGGCGGCGGCCAGCAGCGGCGCCGGATCGCCGGTGGGCGCGGCGTGCACGCCGAGCCGGCGGCGGTACTGGTGGGCAGCGCGGCGGATACGGGAAACCGCACCGCGGTCGGCGTCCGCCGCCCCCTCCAGGGCGGACAGCCGCAGGCCGATGTCGCAGGACGCCGCGGCGTTGCGCAGCGGGTCGCGCTCCTCCAGCAGGGCGGCGAGGTCGGCTGCCAGCGCCGCCTGGCCGGGCGTGGTGGCGGCCAGCATCATGGCGGCCAGGCGCGGATGCGCGCCCAGCCCGGCCATCTCCCGGCCACGGTCGGTGATGCGCCCGTCGGCCAGCGCGCCCAACTCGGTCAGCAAGGCCGCGGCGGCGGCGAGCGGCCCGGCCGGCGGCGGGTCGGGGAACGCGAGCTCGCCCGGCGCGGCCCCCCAGGCCGCGCAGTCCAGCAGCAAGCCCGACAGTTCCGCCTCGAGAATCTCCGGCCGGTCGAATTCCGGCAGGCCGCGGTGCAAGGCCGCGGTCCACAGCCGGATCGCCACCCCCGGCCCCTCGCGGCCCGCCCGTCCGGCGCGCTGATGGGCGGCGGCGCGGCTGATCCGGCGGGTCACCAGCCGGGTCAGGCCGGTGGCCGGGTCGAGCTGAGGCGCACGCCGCCAGCCGCCGTCGACGACGATGCGCACGCCGGGCACGGTCAGCGAGGTCTCCGCGATCGAGGTCGCCAGCACCACCCGGCGGCCCTCGGCCGGGCGCAACGCGCGGTCCTGTTCGCCCGGCGGCAGGTCACCGTGCAGCGGCAGCACCAGCGCGCCGCACCCTTCCAGCGCCGCCTCGGCGCGGCGGATCTCGCCCATGCCGGGCAGGAAGGCCAGCACGTCGCCCACGTGCGCCGCCAGCGCGGCGCGCACCGCCCGGGCGAGCGCGTCGGGCAGGTCGCGGAGGTCGGCGATGTCGCGCGCCGCGTGGCTGACCGCGACCGGATGGGCGCGGCCCACGCTCTCGACGATCACGGCTTTCAGCAGCGGCCCCAGGCGGGCGCCGTCGGCGGTGGCGGACATCGCCAGCAGCCGCAGTTCGGGCCGAAAATTTCGTTGCAGGTCGCGGCAGAAGGCGAGCGCCAGGTCGCCCTCCAGGGCGCGCTCGTGGACCTCGTCGAAGATGACGCAGGCCACCCCGTCCAGTCCCGGATCGGATTGCAGGCGGCGGACCAGCAATCCCTCGGTGACCACCTCGATGCGGGTGGCGGCGGAGGTGGCAGAGTCCAGCCGGGTGCGATAGCCGACGGTGCCGCCGACCGCCTCGCCGCGCAGCGCCGCCATGCGGCTCGCCGCAGCGCGGGTGGCCAGCCGGCGCGGCTCCAGCATGACGATGCGCCCGCCACCGACCCAGGACTCATCGAGCAAAGCGAGCGGCACCAGCGTGGTCTTGCCCGCTCCGGGCGGCGCGACCAGCACGGCGTTGTGCCCGCCTGCCAGCTCGGCCAGCAGGGCGGGCAGGATTTCGGTGACGGGCAGTTCGGGAAACTCAAACACGCGCCAGCCCATAGCACCGATCGAATGCGGACGCCCGCGAGCGATTCCTGTCCCGCGCTTCTGACTCGGACAGCGCGTTGTTAGGACGGATCAGCGCGGCCTGCCTGGCGAAGCGGTCATCAGCCAGATCGTTACTGACCGTTGGCTGTGCGCCAGGCATTGACGAATTCCGTGATTTGACGGTTCAACCGTTCCGCAACCGCGCGTTGAAGTTCCGCCGCAGGCGTCGCGAGGGCGAGCGGCGTCGCTCCCCAGATAGAAAGGGGTGCCCGTTGCTGCTCGTCATTATAGTTGATAACAGGCTTCTCGCGGGCGAAGGCGCGCAAATCGGTGTCGATTCCGGCGGCGCACAGGCCGCCGTCGAGAGTTGCTACGCCGACATGAACGAAAAGAAACGGCTGAGAGGCAAAAAAGTTTGCCTCGCGCGTGCGGCGCTCGGCCTGTTCCTGGAGCCCGGGTATTAGAGTGCCACGTGGGGCTTCCCGCAAAGCGCGGATCGCGTCGTTGAGTTCGGCCTGGAGTGCTTGCTGCTGTGCAAACTTGTCAACCAATGCGATTGCATTCAAGCCGGCGCCGTGCAGCACTTCTGCACTATCGCGCTCCAGAACTGCGCGCTCGAGGTGGCAAGGCGAGGCGCCGCTCACCCTGCTGCCATCAATGTGGATGACGACCGATACAGTAATGGCCTGGATCCCCTTGAGCCAGGGGACCCTGTAGTCGGACTGCGCGGCGGCTGTCGTGGGCAGGAGAGTGGAGGCGATGATCGCGATGATACCCAAACGGAATAACATAAAGCACAGGCGGTTGCTGTGGATTTCTGGTGCGCCGTTGGCCTCATGCATCATACGTATCCGTCCGTGAACGCACGCCTCGTGGCGTGCGACAGCCGTGTGCTTACGGCGTGGTCCGCAGGTGTTCCTGCAAGCGCGGCATCAATTCCACCAGGCTGCACGGCCGGTGGCGGTTGTCGAGTTGCCAGACCAGGATGTCGTCCCACCCGTCCTTGACCGCCCCAGGGCTGCCCGGCAGCGCAAACAGGTAGGTACCGCCTGCAACTCCACCAAGCGCGCGCGACTGCATGGTGGAGGTGCCGATTTTCTGCCAGCTCAACATGCGGAACAACTCGCCAAAACCTTCGATGCGTTTCTCCAGCACCTGCTCGAAAGCTTCCGGCGTGACGTCGCGCCCGGTGACGCCGGTGCCGCCCGTGCTGATCACTACATCGATATGTGGATCGGCGATCCAGCCCCGCAGACACTTGGTAATTTCGGCCACGTCGTCTTTCGCGATGGCCCGCGCCGCCACCCTGTGTCCGGCCGCCTCGATACGCGCAACTAACGTATCGCCGGAAGTGTCGTCCGCGGAACTGCGCGTGTCCGACACCGTCAGCACGGCGATGTTGACGGGAAGGAAGGGTCGGCTTTCGTCGATTCGGGCCATCGCTTGTCTCCTTGCTCGCCGGGCGTGCTCAGTGCAGACGCGCGGCCAGCTGCTGCGCGGGTTGCAGCGGATGATAGCGCGGCCAGCCGCCGGCGGCGAGTTCGTCCAGGCTCGGTGTGGGCAGGTGCAGGCGGGCGGCGTAGATCCAGGTGTAGGCCAGCACGCGCGGGACGAAGGCGCGCGTCTCGTCAACCGGGATCGCCTCGATGAACAGCAGCGGGTCGCCGCCGTCGCGCAACGCCGCACTCCAGCGGCCGAAGTTGCCGGGACCGGAATTGTAGCTGGCCAGCAGCCGCAGCAGGTCGCCGCCGATGGCGTCGTAGCCGGCCAGGTAGTCGACGTAGCGCTGGCCGAGGTCGAGGTTCACGGAGGGGTCGCGCAACTCGCCGCGCAGCGCCGGCGTGGCCGGCCGACCGGTGATGAAACTGGCGGTGTCCGGCATGATCTGCATCAGCCCGATCGCGCCCGCTCGGGACGTCATGTCGGCATCGAAATTCGATTCGGTGCGCGTGATGCCGTAGACCAGGGCGGGATCGAGATGGAATCCGTCGGCCGGGCGCAGCCGCGGCACCGGGAAGCGCATGTCATCGCGCGGCCGTCCGTCGGTGGACTGCGCCAGATCGGCGAGCTGCGCCGCCAGCTCCACCAGCCCGGCCTTGGCGGCCACCAGCATGATGGCGCGGCCCAGCGCCGGCGCCTCCTGCACGGAAGGCCAGAGGCCGCGCAGCTCGGCCTCGGCGCGGTGTTCCTGGCCGACCTGCAGCAGGGCGAAGGCGCGCATGCCCTGTGGGGTCGCGGCCACCGCCTCGATATCGGCCTCGCCGAGGGTGTCGCGCGCCGCTGGTCCGCCCGGGCCGAAGCCGACGTCGAGCCCGAGCGTGCGCCGCGCCAACATGCCGTAAAAGGTTCGCCGCTCCTGGGCGGCGCGCACCATCCAGGGCACGTAGCCGCCCGGGTCGCGCAGCCGCAAATGGGCGCGGGCGGCCCAGAAGGCGGTGGCGGCACGCAACGCCGAGGTGGTCAGCTCCGCGTGCCAGCCCGCCTCGAACTGAGGCAAGGCCAAATCGGGCCGCCCCATGCGCCAGGCGGCCAGCCCCGCCATGTGGCCGGCCAGGGCAGCACCGCTTGCCCCGTCGCGCCCGCCGGCGGATGCCAGTTCATAGGCGTCTTCGTCGCAGTTGAGGGTGAACAGGATCCGCGCCGCCTCGCCGCGCAGCAGGGCGGCGTATGCCGGCGACAGGCCGTGCGCGCGGGCGAGCAGGCGCTGCACCGCCTCCGACCGGTCGGCGCGTGCCGCCTCGTAGATGGCGCGGTCCAGCGCGGGGTTGCGCGCCGGCATCTCGCCAGCCGGCTCGGTTTCCTCGGGCACCGGCGCGGTGGCCGGTGCGGCGGAGAGGTCGGCCGCGAGCATGACCGTGGTTGGCGCCGGCGGACGCGGGGCGCCGCGGGGCAGGCGATTCAGCAGCAGGGCGTAGACGGCGGGCGCGTCGGCGAGGTCGGGCCACTGCGCCATCCAGGCTCGCAACGGATCGCCGTCCGGCCGGATGAACGGGCCGAGATAGCGGTCGGCCAGGATGTAGCCCTGCATGGCATGGCCGAGCGCCACCCCGCCGGCGCTGAATTCGGGATCGAGCAACGCCGCCTCGCGCGCCGCCGCACTCAGATTTCCGGCGTGCTGCATGGCGAACACTTGCCGAATCCGCGCCGCCTCGCTGGGCGGCAGCGGCTGGGGCAAGGCAACGCCTTCCTGCAGGCGCGGCGCCAGCCGGGGAATCGCGAGCGCGGAGTCGTCGCCGCCGGACAGCCCGACAGTGACGGACTGTGCTGAGGCGTGCGGCACCGAGGCTCCGGCCAGGAGGGCAGCTCCGGCAATCAACGCCCGAGCGGCAGGAAAGGGGGAAAGCGTCCGACCGGTTCCTTGCATGGGCGGCGCCCCTACACGGGATGCGTGTCGGGCGCAACCCCCGCGGGTGCGACGGGTCTCATTATTGGTACATCACGCCACGTTTCAGTCGGTTACCGGGCCGCTATCGGTTCACAAATCCGACATCTCGGCGTCCAGCGTGCGCCGGAGCAGGATGAGATCGGCCCAGGCCTCGCGCTTCGCACCGGCGGTTCGCAGCAGGTAGGCCGGGTGCAGCATGGGCAGGGTCGGCACCGGCGCCGGCAGGCCCGGGATGGTCACGTCGATCCAGCGTCCGCGCATGCGCCGGATGCCGGTCGCGCTGGCGGTGACCGCGCGGGTGGCCAGCCCGCCCAGCAGCACCAGGCGCCGCGGCGCCACCAGCGCGATGTGGCGCAGCAGGAAGGGCAGACAGGTCAGCACTTCGCTGTCGGTCGGGTTGCGGTTGCCGGGCGGGCGCCATGGGATGAGGTTGGTGATCAGCAACCCGGTTCGATCCAGGCCGATACTGGCCAGCATGCGGTCGAGCAACTGGCCGGATGGGCCGACGAAAGGCTTGCCGACCCTGTCCTCCTCGGCGCCCGGGCCTTCGCCGACCAGCATCAATCCGGCTTCGGGGTTGCCGTCGGCAAAGACCAGGTTGGTCGCGGTGGCGGCCAGCGGACAGCCGTCGAACCCGGCGAGCGCGGCGCGGAGTTCCGCCATCGTGCGGGCGGCGGCGGCGACCTCCTGGGCGCGCAACACCGGGCCCGGCGGCGGTCCGGACGGCAGCGGCACCGGCGCGCTCGCCGGCCGCCGGGTCGAAGAGCCCGGGGGCTGACCCTGCCGCGGCCCATCGGCGTGGGCAAAGCGGTCCACCGGCGCCTCGTCCAGCGCCTCGTCCACCCCCCACTCGATCTGCAACCGCAACGCTGCCCATGCGTCCATGCACTACTCATCGTCAAACCGGCGCTTTCTTGCAACCGCTTCCCCCTCCATAACGGCGGCAGCGGCCCCATTTGGGGGGACGGAGGTTGCCTGATGTCCGACACAGCGGTGCGGGAGAGGATGGAATTCGACGTCGTGATCGTCGGCGCCGGCCCGTCCGGCCTGTCCGCCGCCATCCGGTTGCGTCAGGTCGCGCCCGACCTCACGGTCTGCGTGGTCGAGAAGGGCAGCGAGGTCGGCGCCCATATCCTGTCCGGTGCGGTGATCGAGCCGCGCGCGCTCGGCGAGTTGCTGCCGGACTGGCGCGACCGGGGGGCGCCGCTCAACACGCCGGCGCGCGACGACGCGTTTCTGTATCTGACCCGGACCCGCGCGGTGCGCCTGCCGACGCCGCCGCAGATGCACAACCACGGCAACTACGTGGACAGCCTGGGTGATTTGTGCCGCTGGCTCGGCCAGCAGGCCGAGGCGCTGGGGGTGGAGATCTATCCCGGTTTCGCCGCCGCCGAGGTGCTGGAGGAAGGCGGCCGCGTGGCCGGCATCGCCACCGGCGACATGGGCATCGAGGCATCGGGGCAGCCCGGGCCCAATTTCCAGCCCGGCATGGAGTTACGGGCGCGCTGCACCATCTTCGCCGAGGGCTGCCGGGGCCACCTCACCAAGCGGCTGATGCAGCGCTTCAACCTCGGCGCCGGCCGCGATCCGCAGACCTACGGCATCGGCATCAAGGAACTCTGGGAGGTGGCCAGCCCCGTCCACAAGCCCGGCCTGATCGTGCACACCACGGGTTGGCCGCTCGACAGCGCCACCTATGGCGGCTCGTTCCTGTACCATTTCGGCGCCGGTCTGGTGGCCTACGGCGTGGTGGTCGGGCTCGACTATCGCAACCCGTGGCTGTCGCCATTCGAGGAGATGCAGCGGCTCAAGACGCACCCGGCCATGCGCCGGCATTTCGAGGGGGGACGGCGGATCGCCTACGGCGCGCGGGCGCTCGCCGAGGGCGGCTTGCAGTCGTTGCCGCAGCTCAGCTTCCCGGGCGGCTGCCTGGTCGGCGACACCGCGGGATTCCTCAACGTGCCGAAGATCAAGGGCACCCACACCGCCATGAAATCCGGCATGGTGGCGGCCGAGGCGGTCGCCGAGATGCTCGCCGAGGGGCAGAATCAGCCGGCCTCGTATCTGCCGCGGCTGCAGGCGAGCTGGGTGTGGGACGAGCTGTACCGCGTCCGCAATGTGCGCCCGGCCTTCTCGAAATGGGGTTTCTGGGGTGGCCTGGCGAACGCCGCGCTCGATACCTACGTGTTCCGCGGCAAGGCGCCCTGGACGCTGCATCACGGCGAGCCCGACCACCTCGCCCTGCGGCCGGCCGGCTCGGCGCCGAAGATCGACTATCCCAAGCCCGACGGGGTGCTTACCTTCGACCGCTCGTCCTCGGTGTTCATCAGCAACGCGATCCACGAGGAAAACCAGCCCGCGCATCTGCGGCTGCGCGAACCGGCGCGGGCGATCGCGGTGAACTGGGAGTCCTATCGCAGCCCGGAGACACGGTATTGCCCGGCCGGCGTCTACGAGATCGTCGGCGCCGAGGCGGGGGATCCACGGCTGCAGATCAGCTTCACCAACTGCGTGCATTGCAAGACCTGCGACATCAAGGATCCCACGCAGAACATCGACTGGGTCGCGCCGGAGGGTGGCGGCGGCCCGGTCTATCCGGGTGGAATGTGATCCGCCGATCCCAACACTTCGCCATCGTGGCGAAGCCCGAACGCGACTGATAGGGTACCCTGATGCAACATGGTCGTTCGTTCCGCCGGTCTCTCTTCCTCGTGCTCTCGCTGTTGTCGGCGTGCGCGGCGTCCAGTCCATCGCCGTACGAGGCGGGGGCCGGGGCGGCTGGGGCGCACGACGGCAGGCAGGCGGTCGCCGGCGCATTCCTCGCCGGTCGCTTCGCCGCCATGGAGAGCGACCTCGACTTCGCCGCCGATGAGTTCCTGCGCGCGCTCGCGATCGAGCCGGACAACCCCGAGTTGCGCCAGCAAGCCTTCCTGGCCTGCCTGATGGTCGGACGACCCGACGCGGTCCGGTTGGCGCAGGGCCAGCCCGATGACGAGACCGCGCAATTGCTGCTGGCCGACCGCGATGCCGCCAGCGGCAACTGGGCGGCGGCCGAGAACCGCTTCGCGGCGCTGCCGCGCCAGGGGCCGACCCAAGGACTGACCCAGCTGTTGCAGCCGATGCTGGTGGCCTGGGCGCAGCAGGGGGCGGGGCACACCGACGCCGCGCTGACGACGCTGCATCCGTTCATCGAAGGTCAGCGTTCCCGCTTCATCTATGCCCTGCACGGCGCCCTCATCGCCGACCTGGCCGGCCGCACGGCCGAGGCGGGGCGGCTGTACCGCATAGCCCAGACCGAGTATGGCCCGCCGACGCTCGAACTCGCCCGGGTGATCGCCAGTTGGCAGGCGCGCCAGGGCCATGCCGCCGAAGCAGCGGAGACGCTGAAGGCCAGTGCCGACCTCAATCCCGAGCTCGCGATCGCGCTGCCGGCGCTGCAGGCGGTGGCGGGTGAACGGGTGATCCGTCGCGCCACCGACGGGCTGGCGGAGGTCTATCTGGTGCTCGCCGCCGCGCTGCACCAGCAGGACGCCGGCGCGCTGTCCATGCTGATGTTGCGGCTCGCGATTGACCTCCGGCCCGACGGCACCCCCGCCCGGCTGCTCGCCACCGACATCGCGGAGGCCACCAAGCACCCGGACACTGGTCTGCTGCTGCTGACCCCGGTGACCGCTGACGATCCCCTGATCGGGATCGTGCGCCTGCATCGCGCCACCCTGACCGAGGAGATCGGCCGCCCCGAAGATGCGCTGCACCAGATGGAACAGATCGCGCGGGATTATCCCGACCGGCCCGAGCCCTATATCAGCCAGGGCGACATCCTGCGTGTCCAGCATCACTACACCGACGCCGTCGCCGCCTACGACAAGGCGATCGCGCGGGTGGGCACGCCGACACGGCTGGACTGGCCGCTGTTCTACGATCGCGGCATCGCGCTGGAACAGTCGAAGGATTGGCCGCGGGCGGAGAGCGACTTCCTGACCGCGCTCAAGCTCGCCCCGGATCAGCCCTACGTGCTGAACTATCTCGGCTATTCCTGGACCGAACAGGGTCACAACCTGCCCCGCGCGCGGCAGATGATCGAGCGCGCGGTGGAGCAGCGGCCGAACGATGGGGCCATCATCGACAGCCTGGGCTGGGTGATGCTGCGCCAGGGCGACACCGCGGGGGCGGTAAAATCGCTGGAGCGCGCGGTTGAACTGATGCCCGAAGACGCCACCCTCAACGGCCACCTGGGCGACGCCTACTGGGCCGCCGGCCGCCGGCAGGAAGCGCTCTACCAGTGGCGGCGGGCGCTGAACCTCAATCCCGAGCCCGAGGACGTGCCGAAGCTGGAGGCCAAGCTGCAACAAAGCGAGCAGGCCCTGGGCATCGCCGCCGCACCGCGGACCCCGGCCGCCAACCCGGTTCGCTAGGCTGCTGGCGTGCCGATCGCGGAGACCGCGCCGGCCAAGGTCAACCTGTTCCTGCACGTCGTCGGCCGCCGGCCGGACGGCTACCATCTGCTCGACAGCCTGGCGGTGTTCCCCGCGGTCGGCGACACCCTGCGCGCCGCGCCGGCCGAGGCGTTTTCGCTGGCGCTGGAGGGGCCTTTCGGCGGCGCCTTGCAGGCCGTGCCCGACAACCTGGTGCTGCGCGCCGCCCGCGGGCTGGCGGAGTTGGCGGGGGTTCGCGGCGGCGCGCGCCTGACCCTGGTGAAAACGCTGCCGGTGGCCTCCGGCATCGGCGGCGGCTCGGCCGATGCCGCTGCCGCGTTGCGGTTGCTGGGCCGGCTCTGGGGCGTGGCGCCCGCGGCCGAGGCACTGCGGGCGCTGGCATTGCGGCTCGGGGCGGATGTGCCGGTGTGCCTGACCGGGCGACCCGCCCGCATGGGCGGCGTTGGCGACGTGCTGTCGCCGGCGCCCGATTTGCCGGCCTGCGGACTCGTGCTGGTCAATCCCGGGGTCGCGGTGTCGACGCCGGACGTGTTCCGTGCCCGCTCCGGCCGCTTCTCCGCGCCGGCCGCGTTGCCCTCGGGCTGGCTGGATGCGGTCGCGATGGCGCGCGACCTGGCGGCGCTGGGCAACGACCTGGAGCCACCGGCGGTGACGCTGTGCCCGGTGATCGGCACGGTGCTGGCGGCGTTGCGGGCCGCGCCGGGCTGCCTGCTGGCGCGGATGAGCGGCTCGGGGGCAACCTGTTTCGGTCTCTTCGCCGACGCGGTTGCCGCGGCCGCCGCGGCCGAGGGAGTGCGCCGTCCGGGCTGGTGGGTATGGGGCGGGGCTTGCTGAGCCTGGCCGGTGCCACTAATCAGCAGGTGCGGATGGGGCGTCGCCAAGTGGTAAGGCAACGGATTTTGATTCCGTCATTCGGAGGTTCGAGTCCTCCCGCCCCAGCCAGCCATCC